>DASXVL010000078.1:0-2845 GCA_036504255.1 Armatimonadota bacterium
GGCAGCGCTTTCGCGAGGCCATGGTCTCTGGTGATGTATCCCAGGCACAAGCCCTGGTCGCCACCATGAAATCTCTTGCCCCGACCGACCAACGTACCTTGCAGGCCGAAACGCTCTACCAGTCAAAAGTTCCAAAGCCATAAGGACAACGGATAAGCACTGATCATCACAGGAGGATAGATAGATGCAGAGCACCAACATGATAATAGCAATAACGCTCACCCTCTGGGCAGGTGTTGTATTACTCCCGGCACGCGCCAACGCACAGACGGACACGGAGTTGCTCAAGCCGGCCAACCAGGCGATGACCGAGAAAAACTATGACAAGGCCGCCTCGGTCTATGCCAGTTTTCTCCAACAGTCGCCGCGCAGCCCGCAGGCGCCCACCGCCGCCAGCAATCTCGTCGATTGCTACATGGCGCTCACTCAATGGGACAAAGCCCTGACGGCCCTGAATGTGCTGGAGCAGCAGTATCCGCAATACCCCTACCAGGGGAAGCGCCTTTCTCGCAAAGCCGTGACGCTGCTGGCATTAGGCAAACCTGATCAGGCTGATCGAGTGTGGAATGATCTGCTGACGTTAGGTTCGCAGCCCGATTCAGTATGGCCGGTGATCGAAGCGGAATACCAATATCTCCTGCGGACGCAAGGCAAAGTCGCGACCGATAAATTTGACCGGTTTTCTACCTTCGCAGATCTTCCAATGGGGTATACGGTGCAGGAACGCCTGCTTTGGTTCCAACACCTCTATGCGACGAAAAAGGCGTCCTTCATCACCCAAGGGTCGACCGCCACCGGGCAGGCCAACCTGCAGTCCCGTGAAGCGCTGCTGCTCCCCGTGATGCTCGCTTCCCGGCTGTATGAGCCCCTCCTGAAGGGTGGAGCTGAGGCAGAAGCCACGGCGTTGCGGACTCGTATGCGCAATGCCTTGACCCTTTTCCACAATCCGATGGGTTGGCAAGGCGTGGATTTGCTCGCGTACATCATCCCTTTATCGAAATATGCGCCGGATACCTATGTGGCACAGATGAAAGCCCGCGTCGAGATGTTAAAGCTCCCACTGTCGCCGGCGGAGCTCACGGGCGAAGTGACCTATATTGGGGTGTTTTATGATTTTGTCGTCTTTGCCGGGCGTGTCGAGGGCATCTTGCAAGTCCATGATGTCGCCGCAAAGGAACTCGCCCGCATCGGTGATCCTGAACTCATCCAAATGGAGCAGGCGCGTTTGAGGAATGCGATGACGAATTTGGCGGGGTATTATTATCAGGCCGCCAATATGGGCCTGGCAATGGACGCCAGGAAAGCCCATGAGATCGCCCAGGCCGCCTTTCCGCGTCTGCAACTAGAGAGTCTCAAAGCACGAGATGAGAGTGAGTTCAATCGCGCCATGTCCCGGCTGCCAATCAATGGCTTTTGGCAGCAGTTTAAACTGGGCTTAGCGTTTGATGACCTCCCACGTGCGCAGAAATGGCTCGATATGATGATCGGCTGTGCTCCCGACCAGGAGTTGACCAAACGGGCGCAACAACTCATGCAGCAAGCGCGAGACCCCCAACCGGTACCGGCAACGCCATCGGTACAATCGGCTAAAAAATTGATAGAAGTTCCCACGGTCCTTTAACTGCTAACTCAGCACTATGGGAGACATCTCACCGGCAACAACGGTAGGCAAACCATAGTGGATAGTGACCGTGACCTGAAGAGCTGATTGATTTTCGTTTCTGGGTCACAGACACTCTGCGGCTTCCATCAGCTTAGACTATAGTGCTGCTCGGTCTCGCGTCGAGTGGAGTCATCAGGGCGGCAGGCGGTGGAGGTTCTGCGGGCGGCATCGGCGTTTGACGCACGAGCCCTTGATGTGTGCGGATCGGGTTGTAGTACTGCTGAATATACGCGGTGAGCTTGCGCTGAAGATGCAAGGCATGAGGGGGATTAGATAGTTAAGTAATTCCCTGCAAAGGATAGCAATTCAACCACTTTGGGGTAGAATATATTTTACCGTACCCATATCTGGTGGGCGCTACTGGCAATTCATTAGCGCTCACGACTAGCAGGTACATGAGCAAAATCCGAGTCCGAAAAACCGGGCTCGGTACAATAACAAAAGGAGTTTGACACGTTCCGCGACTCCGTTTTGTTGTGGTCGTTGTATGCCTGCTCGAATGGCTTTCACCTCTGTGGCTTGGAGGAGTACCGCCTGGCTGCGGAAAATCTGATCATTATCATGGATGAGATAGCGCGGTTGTTCTCCGAACGGCATCGCTTCGCGTAATCGCTGTACTACCCAATCCGCCGTTGGAGTGGCAGTGACGGCGACGTGCCGAATCATACGCCGGTCGTGACTGATGATAATCAGCACGTAGAGCACCTGGAAGAAGATGGTCGGCATGGTGAAGAAGTCCATCGCCCAAATCTCGTGCCGATGATTGGCCAGGAAGGTTCGCCAGGACTGACGGGCCCGCTCATTGGGCGGTTTTCGTGTCACTGGAAAATACTTCGCTATAGTATTGGGCGCCGGTACCTGGGTGATGCCCAAGGCAACCAGCTGATCATGCATTCGTTCAGGCGACCTTCACCGACGCTTCACAAGTCGAGCAAGAACATAAAACATATATCCACATCAAAAGTCATCTACAGATTGGTGCAATATAATAACAGATATAATGTGCGAATTTAATGATTATCGCATGAGATTATGACAGAAAAATTTGAAGAAAAGTATACTAATGCTCTTGCAAAATAACGGTTCAATTGGTAACATAGCTGTTGAGTTATCGGTCAAGGTGCTTGCACGCGGTAACAAGGACGTTGAATTGACCATGAAATCAGGAACTCGCTTGAGAAA
>DASXVL010000079.1:0-2061 GCA_036504255.1 Armatimonadota bacterium
TCACGCGATCCTCACCATGCTGGAGAAGGCGGCAACGCGGAACCGCGCTGTCTGACGGGCTTAAAGGCACCACAGTGCTGATCGGCCATGCTTGCCAGGCGTCCCGAGGCTCCTCAAGTCTACCGCAAACCGCCCGCCGCGGCCACCAGTTTCGTGTGCCGTGGAAGGCGCGCGCAGCGCTCCCTCCGAGCTGTCTGGAACAGGGCCATAGCCCGGCTATCCCCGTGCGCTTTGATAGTGCAACCACGCACAAGGGCAACCTGACTCCCAGGATTAATTATGAAAGACCGCGGACACGGAAGGGCATGCGGCGGGTGGCGGCGAAATTATTAACCATGCTTAGTCTTCGTGCACGTTTTGACCTCCACCGCGACCTGGGCCAGTGGAGCCCGGTGCGCTACGCGCAGAACTTGGGTTACGACCCAGCGCAGGAAAACAGTTTTGTCCACTATCTGCAAGGGAAGCGCGAGCTGAACCCGGATGAAGCGCTGATGATTCTTGATCGGCACCAATTCCGCTCCCGTTTCGACCCGTTGCCGGAAGAAATTGTCACCGCGTTAGAAGAACTGGCCGCAATGTAATCCGCGCTCCCATTCGGGGCGCGTTTCTTTTGCGTCACACCTGGCCGTGTGTCCCGTCGGGGCAGGCGGCGCAACGTGTACCATCCGGCACATCGCTCCCACGAAAGACCGACCGCTATGCCATCGACTGAACGAGAGATGTTACGCGCGAAATGCGACGATCGCCGAGCGCGCACCGGCTGCCCACCCGCCGGCAATGCCTTTGCCTGCGGCATCTGTCCCGCCACCCTCATCTGCGACGTGCCGCTCAAAAAACGCACCGCCATCCTGTTTGGCGCGGGCGAGGCCGTTGTGCGTGCGCAAGATAGTCCCCAGCCCTAACCGGTAATCATCGGGGTCGCGCCCATCTTCTGTCGCAGCACTTCGATGACGCGCGCGATGGGCAGGTCGGCGTGCGGCCCTTTGAGAATGGTTTGCAGCAGCAGGCGCTTATTGAGCACGCGGACACCCTTCACCGGGCAGGGGGCGCTCACAAACGCGTGGGCGAAGACGAGGAGTGGGACGGGGAAGATTTCGACCGCCAGTGTATTTTGCAGCAGGTCGTGCACCCAGTAGGCGTTACGCCAGCTTTGCGCCAGCAAATCTTTCTCCACTGGCGGGTGTCCATTCACCAGCAGCATGTCGCCCTCCACGCTCACCTTGCCGCCGTGCGCCTTGGTTTCGATGATGAAGAGCCCGGTCGGCCCGATCACGATATGGTCGATATCGCCGCAGAGCCGCGAGAGGTCGTGGAAGACGTGATAATCATCGGGCAGCTCGGCCAGCAACCTGCCCACGACATCGTCCCCTTTCGCCCCGCACATCGCCTGGCCTCGCCGCTTCTCGCCCGTCGCGAACGCGCGATGGACCCGCCGCAAGGCCCACACGAACCCCACGCTCAGCGCAACCATGGCCATCAATTTCACCGGCAAGGGGGGAGTGGGCAGCCCCATGCTCTCCCAGAGCGCAGCGACGCCCATGTACAGAATGAACACGCTGGCGATGCACAGCGTCAGTTTTCGCAGGGCTTCCCATCGCTCGATCACCCTACGCGAGGACGCTCCCATCTCACCGACAATCTTTGCCATGGCGCCATTCCTGTCACGCGAAATTGATGTGCATTCGTTGCTAGCTTCGCTCAGCAGGCCACACGTTCCTGTCAGATAACGCAACAATCATGTCGAATCTGAACCCTGATTCACGTGATTGAAGGATTACATGAGAGGGCCGAATAATCCGCTAATCAAGCAAATCATGGTTCAAACCGTTCCTTTACCGCGTCATACTGCGGTGCGGGGCGGTCATGGCTGGCGATGTAGGCGCGCGAGCTGATTGTATTTTCTGCTGCGCACCCGACAATACGGCAACCACGGCGCCCACCGAAAAATATGGCCGCGACGCGCGTATCCCATCCGCGCAACAGAGGAATTCCCCTGTTCTTCACGAAACAAAGCTATAGCCCAATGCAGGCAAGAGCCAAGATCGCAATGGCGCCGGTTGC
>DASXVL010000080.1:0-4475 GCA_036504255.1 Armatimonadota bacterium
CTCATTGGTCGGCGACAACGTTCCCTCGGTATGCATAATCATCTGGCCATTGGGAAGGTCATTGAGCTCGGATTTTAACGCTTCGATGTGGAAGATCTGGTCGATTTGTTCGTCATCGCGCATGGCATTCCTCCTAACGAGCGTGCAAGGCTGCCTGTACTTGCTGTGAGCTGTTTTCCCAATTGATTATCAGCAAGCGCACGAGAATTCTCCTGCGCTTTTCTCACGGTAAATACATGCACCCGAGTACATCATTATTATAAGCGATTGATCGCATGTTAGCTACGAAGCTGGTGTACCCTCCCTCGCCGAGCGGGGAAGGGCTGGGTAGTAAAGCCGGAGACTGGGGCCGCCGGGCACCCTGGTGCTGGCGGTGGGCTGTTCCCCAAGAGGTTGAAGGCTCTTCCGTTGTTCGATTGACACCGCATTCGGCCTGTTGCGTGTACGGAAGATCCATCGAATGGGTGATGTGGAAGAGGGCGAGCATGCAGTACAGTTCGTGCATGGCATTCCGCGCTCTCCAGAACCGCACGGTGGGGGTCCACGGATGCTGCTGGTGATCGCCGCCACACAGGATGGGGCTCACCGCATCGTTATGAAGGAGGAAATGATCCATGAAAGTGAACTGCTATCTTAGCGGCTGTGTGAAGATTCTCGCCCCTCGATTGCGCGAGCGACGAAACAATATGACGCTTACTCGGAGACCGAGCATCGGCAAACAGCCGCTGAGCAGAATCGGTCTGTTGTGTGGGTTGTTGTTGTCGGCCATGACGGCGGGTATGGCCAGCATACAGGTCGAGGTGAACGGGAGGCCGCTGTCCTTTCGCGTGCCACCGATGTCAGTGCAGGACAGAACCATGGTACCGCTGCGCGAGATCTTCGAGGCGCTGAACGCTCGGGTGCGCTGGAACGCGACGAGCAGGACCATCAGCGCGACCAAGGACGGCATCGCAGTCGAACTCGGCATTGGTGAAACGAACGCGACCGTGAACGGGCAGAGCGTGCTCCTCGATGTCCCGGCCATGATCCTACGCGGGTCAACGATGGTGCCGATTCGGTTTATCAGCGAGGCGCTCGGGGCCGACGTCAAGTGGTCGGAAACGACACAAACGGTGTCGATCTTTGCCGATCACCAGGTTGCCAGCGACGTGATCGTCATTCCGGCGGGCACCGTGATTCCGGTCACGCTGGATCGATCGCTGAGTTCGGCCACGAACAATCGGGGAGACCGGGTCCGTGTGACCGTGCGTTCCGCCCAGGACGGGGATGCGGAATTTCCTCGTGGGACATCATTTGCCGGTATTGTGTCGGACGTGCAGCGGAAAGGCGCCGGGCAACCGGGCATGCTCGAACTGACTTTTTCCATAGCGCAGTTCCCCGATGGCCGAACGGTCAGAATGGCCGGGTCAGTGATCTCGCTCGATGAGAAGAGCATCACCCAATCGTCAGATGGCCGTCTCATCGCCAACAATAAAACGAGCAATACGCATATGAAGTTCATGGCGATGGGCACGGGGGCCGGCTTGATCATCGGCCAACTGCTGCATAAAAATCTCATCGTCGGTGGGTTGTTGGGCGCGGGTGCAGGCTACGTCTACAGCGAGACCCGCAAGGACAAGGTGAAATTGATGGATGTGACGGTCCCCGCGGGCACCGAGTTCGGCGTGCGACTTGAGCAAGACCTGATGTATGACGCGAGCCATGACTATGTCACTACCCGCGGTGACTATCGCCGCAACCGGTCTCACAACACGCCGTAACAAGATCAGTGGCAAAATGCCACGTCTGAAAGGATATAAGGTAATGCAAACACAGAACCCATGGCTGCTCATGGCAGCTATCGCCCTCGCGTCCTTTGCCTCCGGTGCGCTCTCCACGCGCGCTTCCGCCGTGTACCACGAGGCCAATACGCATGACAACTCCAGGGTGGCGATGGTCATCCCGCGCGGGACGGTCATTCCCGTCACAATGGACCGGAGCATTAGTTCCGCGACGAACCGTAGCCGTGACACCTTCACGGTGACCGTGCGCTCACAACAGGATGGCGACAACGAATTCCCGCTGGGCACGCAAATTGCCGGCGTCATCACAGAGGTGCAGCAAAAAACCACGGAGCAGCCGGGCATGCTCGATGTGACCTTCCGACAGGTACTGCTACCCGACGGTCAGAAAATGTCGATCCAGGGCTCATTGTTGTCGCTCGACGCCAAAAGCGTCACCCAGACGCCCGATGGGCGCATCATGGCCCGGGACACGGAGAGCCGGGACCGCTTGCAGTTTATCGCGATCGGGACAGGCGCCGGACTGGTCGTCGGCAAACTGACGAAAAACACGCTGCTTGGCGGTGTGCTCGGGGCGCTCGCCGGATATATCTATAGCGAGCGGTCTGCCGCCAAGTCGGTTGACGTCACAGTAAAGGCCGGAACGGTTTTCGGCATCCGGCTCGATCGTGATTTGGCAGTCAAGGTTGACCATACCTATGCCAGCGCACGTGATACTTACCGGAAAGGGCCGCATTCGTATAGCTATACCACAGCAGAGATCGCGGTTACCATCAATGGGCACGCCGTGGCCTTTGGCGACACTTCGCCCTATGGCGATGACGCGAACGTCTTCATCCCGCTGACGCCCGTGATGAACGCCGCCCGGATTCCTTTCACCTATAACGAGCGCCGCAATACGGTGCTGGTTAATACCGACCAGGGCGAGTTGCTGCTAAAGATCGGGCAATCCTACGCGCTGTTGCAGGGGGAGAGGGAAATGCTGGAAGCGCCGGCGGTTGTCAAGAACGGCGAAGTGTTCGTCACCCCGAACTATCTCGCGCTGGCCACGAATATGCGCGTCTTCTGGAATGCCAACACCCGCACCGTCATGCTGTCCTATGGCGCGATACCCAATATGACGCCACTCACCGGGCAAGATATTACCCTGACGGTGAAGGGACAGACGGTTCTCCTCGGAACGAACCGGCCTTTCATCGTTGGTGAGGAGGTGCTGATACCGCTGGCGCCGGTGCTGACCGCCGCCAATGTGCCGTATACCTACAACGAGCGACGGCAAAGCGTGCGTGTCGATACCGACGACGGCGCGTTGTACCTGAAAATCGATAACACGTATGCGCTGTTGGATGGAAAACAGGTGATGCTGGAAACGCCGGCACAAGTAGTCGATGGCCAGGTCTACGTGCCGCTCCATTTCCTGTCGCTGGCGACGGGGCTGACGGCAAAGTGGAATACCCGAGAACATACGGTGCGGGTGAACTAGTCGATGCACGTGGAGGGGACTGATTCTCTTGTAAAAACCAGGGTGCACCTGTTTGCGAACAAAAGGTGAAACCCTAGCTGAGCCATAGAACGACAACTCAGGAGTTGGCATACCGTACATCCTGGTTAGTTAGAACGCTAACTAACCAGGATGTACTTCGCCCGATGGTTATGAGGGTACCCGCTGACTTCGGAACCCGGAGTGCGAGCAATCCGGGTGGATATAGTACCGTTATCCCTGCGCTCTGGTGGATGTTGTTTTACCCGGATAATATTGACAGTATTATTTTATCCGGGTAAAATGGCGTTCTGAAGGAGAACGACTATGAATGAAATATATCCGGCAAGTTACACAGCCTTTGCAGGCGTTCAGCGTATTGCGTCGGGTGAACTGGCGCAGGTCGCGTTGCAGACCAAGCAGGTGATCGAGCAGGGTACGCTCGCCCCGGTGCTCATCTTTCAGGATACGACGAGCGAGCAGGTCGAATTGGACTTCCGTGGCACGGACGAGGACGTGCTGCAGCGCGTGGCGGCCATCCTGCGCGCGAGTGCGCCCGTCGCTGCGCCGGAGCCAGCGCAAAAAACGCCGGGTGGTCCCGGGCGTCCGAAGTTGGGCGTGGTCGCCCGCGAGGTGACCTTGCTGCCACGGCACTGGGCCTGGCTGAATAGTCAACCCGGCGGGGCATCCGTCGCGTTGCGGAAACTCGTCGAACTGGCGAGACGTGCGAACGAACAGGGTGATCGCCTGCGGCTGGCGCAAGAGGCGACCTACCGCTTCATGTCCGTCATGGCTGGCGATCTTCCCGGCTTCGAGGAAGCCACGCGCGCCTTATTCGCCAAGAATGGGGAGCGTTTTGACGCATTGATCGCGCCATGGCCCATCGACGTGCGCGAGCATACGCGTCGGCTGGCCGCGATAGTGTTTCAGGCGGGAGTGGGGGAAGCGTAAATCGGTGAGCAAGCAGCAAACGGGTGCGCAAATAGTTTTGTGCCCGGAGTTGTTGCTTGCTGCTGCCTCGCTGCGAGTTGCCGGTCATGCCTCCGGGAGTATCGTCTAATTTTAATATCTACACGCGGTTAATCACGGAAGGGACGGAAGAACGCCCGCAGATCTTCGACCAGTAGTTCCGGTTCCTCTAGCGCTGCGAAATGCCCACCGCGGGGCATTTCAGTCCAGCGGTGTACGCGCAAGCTCCGTTCCGCCCATTCGCG
>DASXVL010000081.1:0-1727 GCA_036504255.1 Armatimonadota bacterium
TGTAGATGGCGTGGATATGGGCAAAGTTTTCCTCGACCGCGCGGAGAGGGAAGATGGGGTCTTCGCGACCGGCGACGATGAGCAGCGGGCGCGGGGCGATGAGGGCGGCGAAATCTCCCATCTCGGCCCAGTTGAGCACGCCGGGGAGATAGTTATCGGCGCAGTGGTCGATGCGGCCGATGGAGTCGCGATAGGTGCAGACCGCGCAGGAGGGCATGACCGCGCTGATGCGCGGGTCGAGGCAGGCGGCGTAGTAACTGATGGTGCCCCCGCCGGAGTTGCCCATGCAGGCAATGCGACGCAGGTCCAACTGCGGGAACGCGGCGAGCGCATCGATGGCGCGCGAAATATCCCACACGCGCTCGCCGACCATGGTGCGTCCGAGCAGCAGCGCCGCCATGCTCGCGTGCAGGCAGGTGGGCGCGCCGAAGCCACGTTGCGCCTGCGGCCGGTCGTCGCGTCGCTCACCGAAACAGCGTTGCTCCAGCACCAGCGCCGCGTAGCCCTCGCGCACCGCCTGTACGCCGAAATCGCGCCCGCCGGCGATCCCCGCCGCATCGCCATCGTACAACGCGCGACCGAGCGAGATATGCATGCCCGAGGTATGCCCCTGCAGGCAGATGACCACCGGGAACGGCCCGTCACCCGCCGGGGTCAGCAAGTACGCCGGAACCTCCGCCCCCGCCTCGGCGGTAAAGACGAAACGCGTCTCCCGCACCCCGGCGTCCTCGCGCAGCGCCTCCACGCGCAGATCAAGCGGCACGGCGTCCGGCATCACCCCCACCAACTCGCGCAACTTCTCCCCCAACGCCGCGCGCCAGGGCAAAAAATCCCGCTCCGCCGAAAACGCCAACCGGCACGGCGCCTGGTCGAGCAAGGGGTTATGACACGCATGTGGTGAGAAGGAAGCCATGAGATTAGTGTTCGTGGGTGAAGGCGTAGTTCCTGCCTGGCTGCGCGCTGGGGCGCAGGTAGTTTTTGTGAGGTTTGTTGGAGAGGTTCTCGTCCCTCCGTCACCGAGACTCCGGTCGCGATACGTGCGGGCCGCCGCAGCGGGCGGCCCCGACAGCAGGAGTCGATGGCGCTCATGGTATAACTGAAAGGAAGGCAACGACCTCATTCATGTCTGGAGACATCATTGGGCTGACTGGCCTTGCCACCAGGCAGTACCAGCAGCACCGTGTGGAAGGATGGCCTGCCCACAGGGCAGAACGCCCCGCTTCCTTCTACAATCAGACACGATACCGGCGAAAAGCGTATGGGACTGTCCTCGCGCCGAGTGCCCGTCAGGCGAGGACGCGCCCGCTGCATGCCGAGTGCCCACGCTATCTCTGGCGCCCGGTACTGGACTGTCCCCGGTGGAGCGCCGCTCGCACGAAAACCGTCCCCCACCGGCCCTCTCCTCGCTGTAGCGGGCCCTCTCTTCGGTGTAGCGGGCTCGCGCTACGGAAGAGCGCCCTACCCGAGGGAACAGTCCAACACCGGGCGCGGATGCCCACAGCGCGGCTGAACCTGCTCCCGGCGGCGCTTCCGCCAGCGGGGCGTTGTCCGCGAGGACAGTCCCAGATTCCCTCGTAAAAACCCCTATATTGTAAAAATACGGGCAAAAATCGCATTTTTACAGCTAGGCAAAAGGTATCCCAACTCCTGAGTTGGCGCGCTACGGCTCAGCTAGGGCTTCAACTTTTGTTCGCAAACAGGTGCACCCTGGTTTTTACGAAGGAATC
>DASXVL010000082.1:0-4233 GCA_036504255.1 Armatimonadota bacterium
ATATTGTAAAAATACGGGCAAAAATCGCATTTTTACAGCTAGGCAAAAGGTATCCCAACTCCTGAGTTGGCGCGCTACGGCTCAGCTAGGGCTTCAACTTTTGTTCGCAAACAGGTGCACCCTGGTTTTTACGAAGGAATCGGGGACTGTCCTCGCGGACAACGCCCTGATGGCGGAAGCGACGCCGTGCCCAGGGTCAGCCGCCCTGGGGGCATCCGCGCCCGGTGCTGGACTGTCCCCGTGAGAGAGGCGCTTCCCAAGGGAGGGCCGGACTTGGACCCTGTTTCAGACGGTGCTAACTAAGGACTGTAGGCCAGCTTAGTGATCCGCTCATCTGCGGCTTACGACACCGAGGCAGTAAAGCCAGCCGCCTGCAACGCCGCTACCCAGGGCGCGACGTCTTCCTGGGTGGCCGCCGGAATATCGTCCGACATGGGGGACTCGCCGCCCAACCCAGCCCATTTGCCGGTGCCCAGGCGATGATAGGGCATGAATTCGACCGGGGGCGCGGTGGGGAGCGTGCGCAGGAAGGCCAGCAGGCCGTCGAGGAACGCCGGTTCCGCGTTGTGCAGGGGCACCCATGGGATGCGCAAGGTGAGCGACCAGCCCTCGGCGACCATGCGCCGAATATTTTCCAGTGTTCGTACATTCGACTGTCCGCAGATTTCACGATGCCGGTCGTCATCGGTATGCTTGATATCGACGAGCCAGCCATCGACGAGCGGGTGCAGTTCGGCAAGACGCTCCCAGGGGAAGGCGGCGGTGGTCTCCAGCATGGTGTGCAGGCCTTCGCCCTTGGCCTGGTCGAGGAGCGCGCGGCTGAAGGCGAATTGCGCGAGTGGCTCACCGCCGGAGAGTGTCAGCCCACCGCCGGATTGCGTGTAGAACGGCGCATCGCGCCGCACCACCGCCAGTACTTCCTCCACCGTTTTGCTTTCTCCCACCAGTTCCAACGCGCCCGTCGGACAGGCCTGGGCGCAGGCGCCGCATTGGGTACAGGCGTCCAAATGCAGCGTATGTCCTTCCGGGCCGATCTCATGGCCGTGCTGTGCGCACGCCGCGACGCACCGCCCGCAGCGCGTGCAGAGCGCGACCGCCAGCCGAATCTGCGGCTGCGCCGTTAAGCCCTCGGGATTATGGCACCAGCGGCAGCGGAACGGGCAGCCTTTCAGGAAGACCGTGGTACGGATGCCCGGACCATCATGCAGCGAGAAACGTTGGATGTTAAAGATCATGCCGGTGCGTGGTGCTGTCATAACGTGCTCAACCTTGCCAACGATGTTCCCTCTAAAGCCCCTCTCCCAGTATTGGGAGAGGGGTTGGGGTGAGGGCGTTCAGTATTCCGTCCGGGCGATGACGCTGTCCTGCAGTTCGCGCGAGAGGGCGACGAAGTACTCGCTGTACCCGCCGATGCGGACGATCAGATCCCGGTATTGCTCTGGATTCTGCTGAGCCGCGCGCAATTCCTCCGCGTCGAGCACGGATAATTGGATTTGCAGGCCGCCTTGCGCAAAATAGCTGCGGATCATATCGGCGACGGCGCGCACACCGATCTCCGTGGCCAGCAGTGATTTTTGAAAACGCACGTTGAGCACCGGGGTGCCGATGGCCAGGTGTAGCGGGAGCGTGGTGACGGAACGCAGCATGGCGGTCGGGCCGTTGACATCGCGCCCTTGCACGGGGCCGACCGAATCGGTGAGCACGGTGAAGGCTTTGCGCCCGTCGGGCGTCGCGCCCACCTGCTGGCCCGCGCCCTGATAGGTGGCGAAGAGGATGCAGGACGCCAGATAACGCCCGCCACGGGGCGTCTCGTGCGCGGCCAGCTCTTCCCAGGCAAAGGTGAGCAGGTCGCGACCGAGCGCATCGACGCGCGCATCGTCATTGCCGTATTTCGGCGCGGCGAGGAGCGCGCGGCGCGTGACATCGTGCCCGACAAAATCATCCGCCAGCGCGGCGAGCAGCTCCTCGCGCGTGACCACGGGCGTCTCGTAGACGCAGGCGCGAATAGCCGCCATGCTGTCGATGAGCTGCGCGATACCCTGGTAGCTCACGATGGACCAGTTATAGCGCGCGCCGCCCGCCTCGAAAGAGCGGTGACGCTCCACACAGTCGCGCGTGAACAGGGTGCGCGCCAGCTTGGGATCGCCCTGCTGGAAGCGTTTCTCCAACTCGACTTTGTTCTTCGCCACGAAGGCATCGGTGAGATATTGAACCTGGCGTTCCACCGCGCGCACCACCTGCGTGAAATCCGCCATGTCCGCGAAGCGCCCGGTATGCGGGCCGACTTGCAGGTGGTGCACGGGGTCGTAGCCATCGTGCAGCGCCAGTTCCAGCGCTTTCGCCAGATTGACCTCGCCTTCCAGGCTGCCCACGTTGGACATGCCGGCGATCATCGTCTCCGTACAGCCGCCGAAGCCGATTTCGCGCGCATCTTCTTGCGACAGGCCGAGGGGTAGGCTGTGCAGCGTCTCGACGTAGCAATCATCGTTATAGAGCGCGGGGCGACCGCTCCCGTCCGCCAGCGCCCGCAGTGCGCGCAGCAGCGCATCGTCCGGCGTCTGACGGGTGATGCGGAAGGCCACGTTCGGCCGGCGCAGGTGATTGCGCCCGCAGGCATCGATGCATTCCAGCGTGAGCGCATTGGTCCCGTCGCGTCCGTCCGGAGTGTAGCCGCCGATTTGCAGGTTCCACGCGTTGAAGCGCTCGAAATTTTGCCAGAGTTCATCCAGTAAGCGGCGCACGAAGACGAGGTCAATGCGTCCCTCCTGTACGTCGCGGTCGAACAATGGCCCGAGCACCTGGTCAACGCGGCCGATGCTGTCGCAGCCGTCGAGCATCCAGGTAAAATTGACGGCGAGCAGTCCTTGCAGGAAGGTCTCGGCCGGGTAGAGGAAGGCATGCGCGAGGCTGTCGGCGATGAGTTCAAGCTCCTGCCGTCGTGCCGCGCTCGCCGTCGCCGCCGCTGCGCGCAAAGCGTTCACCGTCCGTGTATGGAAGGCGCGTACCCCGCCGGCATAATCCTGTAACGTGAGCAGCAGGCGGAGTTCCTCCGTCTCCGCGTGCACGTCGCTTGCCTGCAGCGCCGCGATCTCCGCATGGAGTTCCGCCTCCATCGCCAGGAAGCCTTCGCACACCACGCGCCGCATATCCGGGTTGCTGTGCGTGTAGCCGCCGAAGTAGGGGAGCATAGCGTCCAGGGTATGGAATATTGTATCTAATTGTGCCGAGTATTCCTTATGTGCTTCCTGTTGCTCACGTACCATGCCCCAGTCGATGGTGAGCCCGGTATGGTGCTTGATGCCGCACATCAGGCTGGTGGCGTACCAGAAATTGTCGGAGGCGTAGTGGCGCGCGTGCGGCAATGGCTCGTGCGGGAGCAGCAGGCGACCCTCGGGCATGGTGATGTCCATCTGCTCGTAGAGCGCGCGATACGCTTTCCCATACGGCAGCGGCCAGGGGAGGTCCTTGTTCTCGTATAGGCCAAGCGCAGCCCATTCTCCCAATGAGCGCAGTAGCTCGCTGTTGGACACGGTCGGCGCGGTCTCGATCATCGGATTGCCTCCTGGTATCGGCTGTGGTATCATCCTCCATACTGTAAATGGCGGGGCGGCAAACGCGCTTGCACGCCATGATCTATTTCTGGCCGCAGGTTAACTTCCATGGCGCATGACATGACGCAACCGGGCGCGAGCCTCCCCGATGCGGAAGGCAAAAGCTACTGGTCCACGGCGGATATCTTCGCCGGTCGCGCCAGTGCGGTGACGGCGTTTTTGCATCGCGACTACGCCATCGGCATGCACGCGCATGAGTTTACTGAGGTCAATTTCGTGCTGCAGGGGCGTGGACAGCACTACGTGCATGCCCAGGCGTTCCCGACGCAACAGGGCGACGTCTTCGTCATCCCGCCACACGAGAAACATGGCTACGCGCAGAGCGAGGGGCTGGATGTCTACCACCTCCTCATCTCCGACCGCTTCTTCGCCGAGTCGGGGCTCGCCGTGCGCATGCTCCCCGGCTTCCTGCCGCTCTTCACCCTGGAACCCTACTACCGCGCCGAGACGGACTTTCGCTACGCCATGCGCCTCGACAACACGCAACTCGCACACGTGGTGGCGCTCCTGCAGATGATGCAGCAGGAATTGGCCGAGCCGTTCCGCGGGCAGGAACTCGCGGTGTCCTCCTTGACCACCTACCTGCTCACACGGCTGTGCCATTGGTACGCGACGCAACACC
>DASXVL010000083.1:0-3827 GCA_036504255.1 Armatimonadota bacterium
CGCCTGATCGGCGCGCGCGATCCGATTAACCTGGACATGCGGCGTGTGTTGCGCGCCGCCGCCGAATATGGGGTGGCAATGGAAGTCAATTCCTGGCCCGAGCGCCTCGACTTGAAGGATGAGCACATCATGCAAGCGCGCGAGATGGGCACGCCGTTGGTGATCGATAGTGACGCGCACGCCCCGGAGCATTTTGACAACCTGCTCTTCGGTGTGGCGACGGCGCGGCGCGGTTGGGCCACACCCCGCGATATTCTGAACACGCTACCGCTCACACAATTGCTGCCCAGATTACGCCGTCACGCGCTCCGCCGCGCTGCTTGACGCCGGGCACAGCGCACGGCACGGCATTTGTTGACCAGGCCTTTCCTCCGTTGATTTCCGCAGGGTCGTCTCGTATAATGGATGATATGCCAGCCATCTCTGATGAAATTCCCATACTCACGGTACCGACAGTGCTCTTCCCGGGCACATTCCTACCGGTGCAAGTGACGGATGATGCCCAGCGCAAACTGCTGCGTGATTGCCTCAGCGCAGGCCGTCGCTTGGGCGTCATTCTTTCACCGGACGCGCGTCATGCTTCCCGGTCCTCTATCCCCTTTACCACCGGCTGTTTGGCCTCGGTCACACTGCTGGCCCATTCCGGTGACGAAAATAGCGAAGAACCGTTGCAGGCGATGCTTTTTGGGAAACAACGCATGCGCGTGCTTGATTTACTGCAGCAAAAGCCATATCTGACCGGGCGGATTGAACAGCTTGATGACCAGCACGGTGCCAACATCGCGCGTCGTACGGAGCAGGTCGCGCGAATCTTTGCGCAGTATTTAGCCGTGATCGGCGAATACTATGATACCGAGGTCGATGATATCACGCTGCCGCACGATCCGACGATGGCCTCGTATATGCTCGCCTCCGTGCTCTACCTTCCCGCTGTACTGAAACAACGCTGGTTGGAATCCGCCTCGACCGCGCTACGTCTCGACGAAGAACAACGATATTTGGCCATGGAATGCGAGAAACATACGGCATTACTCAGGCTGTCGCAATATGCGGACCAACGATTCTCGCCACCCGACCACCGGCTTTACCTCACGCTGACCTCGCAGAACTAACCGAACGCTCACTTCCGCTACGAAAATCTACGCTCTGCTCAATCCACGAGAGGCTTACCGGCCGTGTTGGCGACGACGACGGCGCGATTTATGGTATAATTCATCACATTCACACGCTCTGTTGCGGCGTTTTACCAGGACAACGAGCGGGGTCCGGCTGGCTTGCCGTACTATTTTCACGAAATAGAGAGGCCCCGGCCTCAACAAAATTGATCATCAGGAAGGTAATACTGTGGCTTTTCTCGCCTCGTTTTTCGACCATACAAAAAAAGACGTCACACGCTCGTGGAAAACTGTTGAGCTGATCAATGCGCTCCGCGCCAAAATGGAGGCGTTGAGTGACGCGGAGCTGCGCGCGCAGACCGTCCAGTTCAAAGAACGTCTTGCCGCCGGTACGCCCCTGGATGAGCTGTTGCCCGAAGCCTTCGCCGTCGTGCGCGAGGCCGCATGGCGCGTCCTTGGCCGCCGACAATACCGCTTCTGGATTAAGAAGACCGGCGTCGCGGTGGCGGGAACCAGTGCGCTGGAAGAATTGATCACCTCCGAGCAAGAGCGGCACGCCATGGAAGCGAAATTGCGTGGTGAAGGGCGTTCCTTCACCATGGAAAAATTCATGGAGCCCTTCGACGTGCAGATGATCGGTGGGATCATGCTGCATCGCGGGATGATCGCGGAAATGAAGACCGGCGAAGGAAAAACCCTTGTCGCCGCCGCCCCGGTATACCTCAACGCCTTAACCGGTAAGGGTGTGCACCTGGTGACCGTGAACGACTTCCTGGTGCGCTATCAGGGTACGCTGATGGGCGAGCTCTACCATTTCCTCGGACTCACCACGGGTGTGGCGCAGTCTGGGCGCGGCGACGGCAGACTGCCGGCCTATCTCTATACGCCGGGCTACAGTGAGCCGGACGGCTTGCCCAATTTGCGCCCGGTACATCGACGTGACGCCTACCTGGCGGACATCTTTTACACGACGAATAACGAAATCGGCTTCGACTATCTGCGTGACAATATGGCGTTGGATATGAGTCAACTCACCCAGCGCGAATTGCATTATGCGATCGTTGACGAGGTGGACTCCATCCTGGTGGATGAAGCGCGCACCCCGCTAATTATCTCCGGCCCCGGCGCAAAACCGACTGAGTTGTATGGCGTGGTGGATCGGGTCATCCGCACGCTGCGTGCGGAAGTCGACTACATCATCGATGAAAAGGGGAAAAACGCTTCGCTGACCGAAGACGGGCTCACCACGGTTGAGCGCGGACTCGGAGTGGAGAATATTTCCGATCCGGATAATCTGCAACTCTTCCAGCACGTCACGGCCGCGTTGCGCGCTCACGCATGCTACCGGCGCGATATCGACTATATCGTGAAAGATAGCGAAGTCATCATCGTCGATGAGTTCACCGGCCGCCTCATGTTCGGCCGGCGCTATGCCGAAGGCTTGCACCAGGCGATTGAGGCGAAAGAAAATGTGAAGGTGGAACGGGAAAGCCAGACGCTGGCCACCATCACCTTCCAGAATTATTTCCGCCTGTACGAAAAGCTCTCCGGCATGACGGGGACCGCGAAGACGGAAGAACAAGAATTTATCAAAATTTACGGGTTGCCCGCCGCGGTCATTCCCACGCATCGCCCGATGGCGCGGCGAGACTCAGCGGACGTGGTCTATAAAACGGAAGAAGCCAAACTACGCGGGCTGATCGGGGAAATTCTCGAGTGTGAGAGCCGCGAGCAGCCGGTCCTCGTCGGTACGCGTTCCATTGAAATTTCCGAGCGCGTCAGCGAGCGGTTGAAAGCCGACCTGTTGCAAGCGTTTGCCCTTGCGTCGATCTTGCACCGTCATATCCTCGAATTACGCTCGTTGAATGAGAAGCAGCGGACAGAATTCGCGGCTATCCTCAAGTTGCGCTCGGCCGACACACGTCGCGAACGGGAGCACTTGCAAGGAGCCCTGGAGAAGATGGAGGTTTACGCGAATCAGAAGTCGCTCCGTCTTGTCCAGCCGGAAGAAATCCGTCAACTGGAATCGCGCTTGGAGCGCGCACAAGGGCTCGATACGGAAATCAATGCCCTCCATGACAAGGTGCGCGCCGGGAGCGATCTTTCCAGTGGTGAGACACGGCGTTTGGCGGAGATCATCTGCTTCCAACGCCTGGAAGAGGTACGTGCAGAACGTCTCGCCAAGCTGATGGATGCGTGCGGGTTGCCCGCCAAAGCGACGGATCCGCACAATGTGCAGTTGCTGGCGCAGCTCATTAATTTGACCTCTGACCTTGACCGGCTTGCGGGGCTGCTCTTACGCGGCGTACCGCATAAAGTCTTGAACGCCAAGTTCCACGAGCAAGAAGCACAGATTATCGCGCAAGCCGGACGCTCCGGCGCTGTCACCATCGCGACCAATATGGCAGGACGCGGCGTCGACATTATGCTGGGCGGAAATCCCGATGGTATGGTCGATGAGATCCTCGACGAGATGGGGATTGCTCCGACTGAAGCGACACCGGAACAGCTGGCCGAAGCGCTGGAGCAAGCGCGCTTACGCTGCAATGCGAATCGCGAACTGGTCGTCTCACGCGGTGGGCTGGCCATCATCGGCACAGAACGTCATGAAAGCCGTCGTATCGACAACCAGTTACGTGGACGTTCCGGCCGTCAGGGCGACCCAGGGCAGTCGCGCTTTTATGTCTCCATGCAGGATGAGTTGATGCGCCT
>DASXVL010000084.1:0-2963 GCA_036504255.1 Armatimonadota bacterium
AGGATCTCCGGGACCAAGTCTGGCGCGAGGAGCGTGAGATTGAGGAGGCGGGCGATATACGAGGGATCACACCCCACCGCCCCAGCGAGCGCCTGAATCCCTGCATAGTCCCCCGCGTCCAGCAACCGTCGCCAGCTGAACGCGCGTGCGAGCGCCGCTTGGAGTGCTGTCGGTGTGGCCTCCTCGGCATCGCGCACCGCATGCTGGGTCCTCCGCTGTTTCACCCATAGCGGGATGCTGATCACGAGCGGGTCAGCCACGTCCGGCCTCCTCGTGTACAACGTCAAGCGCCCCTGCCGGGTTAAACGCCACATTGATGCGGTCGGGGTACACGGTCACCTGGCGGATGAGCTGCCGTATGACCTGCTGCTGCACCGACGGTTGCAGCAGGCTCCAGGTGCCGTGCAGCTGATGCAGAGTGGCGCACAGCGCGTAGGCCTCCTGGCGTTGTGCCAGGGACACCTCCCCGTCGCCCTGGAGGTGCTTCAGGAGAGGGTCGGGGGTGTGCATCACCTGTTGCAAATGCTCGGTCACGGCGGTCTCGACTGTGCCAGCGGGGATCGATCGGGTCGGACACTCGCGCAGATCATGCCGGTGTGCGCGTGAACACAGGTAGTAGCGATAGACCCGTGCCCCCTTCCGCGCGTACGAGGGTGTCATCGCGCACTGACAATGCCCACAGCGGATGCGGCCTTTGAGCAGCGCGCTCTGCGCTGGAGCCCGTCCCGTCCGTGTCGCTGTGCCCAGCACCGCCTGCACCTGCTGCCACAGGGCCTCGTCCACAAGCGGTGGCTGCTGGCCGGGGTAGATCTCGCCCCGGTAGCGGACCTGGCCGCGGTAGAGCGGGTTCGCCAGTATTTTGTGGAGATAGGCTTTGTACCAGCGGCCACCCGGATAGGCGCGTCCCGTGGCGGCGGCATGGCGCTTTTTGGGAATCCCCTGCGCGTTCAAGTCGTGCATGATGGCCGTCACCGAGTGGCCGCGCACGTATGCCGTGAAGATCAGGCGTACGACTTCCGCTTCCGTGGGATCGATGATCAATTTATGGGTGATCGGATCGAGGGCATAGCCAAAGGGGGGAATGCCCCCGGTGTACATGCCCCGCCGGCGCGAGGCCGCCATCTTATCCCGCGTGCGCTCGCAAATGATCTCCCGTTCGTACTGGGCAAAACTGCTCAAAATGTTGAGCGTCAACCGTCCCACCGGCGTGGAGCTGTCAAACTCCTGGGTGATCGAGACATAGTGCACGCCATAGCGCTCGAACAGGGCCATCAGGTTGGCAAAATCAATGAGCGAGCGAGTGATGCGATCAAGCTTATAGGTGACCACGACCTGGATGGCGCCCCGTTCAAGATCGCGCAGCAGGCGCTGTAACGCCGGACGCTCCATGGTGCCGCCGGTATAGCCGCCGTCGTCGTAGCGCTCCGCGACCACGTACCAGCCCAGATGGCGTCGGTGCGCAATATAGGCCAGTGCGGCTTCGTACTGGGCATCCAGCGAATTGAATTCCTGTTCCAGCCCGTCATCGGTACTCTTCCGGGTATAGATGGCCACCGAGATCCGCGCGGATGTTACCTCAGTCATGCGGCACCGCCGGTGCCCCGGAAGAAGGCCGGACCACTGATACGGGTCCCGGTGATCGCACGGGCGATAGCTGATAGCGAGGTGTAATAGCGGCCGCCATACTCAAAACCCTGCCGCAGAACATTCACGCGGTAGGTGGTGCCATGCCAGGTGCGGACGTAGGCACTGCCGGTCATTGGGGGCTGGGCTGTCGATGTATCGGCCTGGCGTTGGGCGATCGCCTCCAGACGGGCGACGGTGTCTGGGGAGAGCCCACCCCAAGCCGCCTCCTGCAGGGCATACGCCAGGCGCTTGACCAGCGCGCGTTTATTCTGCCGGGGAGCAGGGTGTCCGGTCAGCGCCGTCCAGCGGCGTGCGAGTTCCTCGATGGAGAGGGCCGGAAGCGCGGCGAGTTGCTGTAGGACCTGCTGTTCGCGCGCGTCAGGTGTTGGCGAGAGTTGGTGCATGTGACCTCCGTGCATGAAAGGATTACGGTGAACACATGAACGCTCTTTTCGGGCGATCCAGTCAAGTCCTCCGTTACCAATCCGTCCGCGTGATCGGCTCGAAGGTGAGGTGGGGCGGTGTCACCAATTCATCCTGGTCCTGAAGCAGCTTCGGGCGGCTCGCGAAGCGCGGCGCGCTGTCGAGCGTCCGTGTTGGGCGCGGGCGCGGGGGGCGTGCGTTGCGGGCCGCTGCCGGCGTCTTGCGGGTGGGGGACGCCGCCGCGTCGCCGTGGGACGCCATGCCGTGCGGACGCTGGGGTTGCAGGCGTTCAGGGTGTTCACGCGCGATTTTGCGCAAGCGGTAGACTTGCCGCAGCGTGAGGGATAAGCGATCGGCGATGCGGCCCGCGGTCCAGCCGCGTGCGGTGAAGTCATGGACCATCCGCAGGTTGAAGGGTGGCTCATACCAACCGGCGACGGCCGGGACATAGAGGAGCACCCCTTTGCCCTGCAGCGCGTATTGCACCTTGGCGAGGAGCGCCGGCGATAACACCTCACTAGCGTTTTGAATTCTCTTCGTGCGCATCAATCTCTCCCGCGGAGGTGCGTTGACGCGCTTGTGCCAACACCAGGCGGACATAGCGCGTACTGGCCCCGACCCGTAGCGCGATTTCTTTCGTCTGCAACCCTTGGGTATGAAACGCCAGGATTTTGACCTGCCGTTTCCCCCGTGCATGGGCCGGTTGTTTCGGTATATAGAGCGTGCAGCCACTGCAGTACGCCTGGATTTCACGGAGCAATTTCTCCGGTAACACCGTGGCGGCGCTGGTATGCAGCCGAGGGCACATGGACGCTTCCTCCCCTGACAATTATATTTTACTAACGTCAGTCGCACAGGGGTGATTTGGGGCCGCTATTGCACGGAAAGCGGAAGTAAGTGTCTAGCAATATTTC
>DASXVL010000085.1:0-5444 GCA_036504255.1 Armatimonadota bacterium
GTGAAGGTCGGCGACGAAAAGAATAGGTGCGACACGCGACCGCGCACGGTATTTTCTGGCGAAATAGTGTCCGGTGGCATGGCAAATTGTTGTCTGGGCATGGTCATTACTCCACCTCTGCCCATGACTGCACAATCGGGTGCATAACAGTGCATTCTGTGTCGTGCCATTTCGCAGTAGATCCTCCACCGATACGCGTATTACTCCTGCCACATAGAGGGCACTCTAAATGTCCTCCATCACTGCACATTTCATATACCAGGTCAGCGATAATCTTACCCATTGCTTCGATAGTATCCAACAGCGCAGGCACGTCTTCGCGGGAATGAGCGATGAATTGCGCCGTATCGGCGACCTGTTTCTTGTTGAATTTGCACTCCTCACAGCTATCCTTTTTGCAGGTTTTTCGCTGCGTGCAAATTTGCTCGTACTCTGAAACTCTTGCGACATGACCTGAATATCCACGTAGTACGGACGGCGTATTTTCCTTTGCCTCACCGTAGTAAATGTCGGGGTGATTCCTCCATACGCCCCATGGGGCAGGAACAGCCTTCTCGGCACGATCCCGTATTTCTTTTACCTGCGCGCGGGTCAGTGGTGCATTCATGAAATTTACCTCCTTAAAAAAGTTTGCGCTGCACGACGATCTTGCCGCGCCGGTCTTCAATGCGGTATCCATATGCCCGAAAGTGATCAAGCAGATGCTCGGTGAACTCTTCGTCGTAACCGCTCACCGGTGCGCCGGGATCGCTATTCCAGCGCCGATAACTAAATACTACGTGCGCTCCGCTGCCATCGATCACGTTGCGTAGCGTGACTACCGCCTCGCCCTTGCGGCTCCAGTCGAGATTCGGGAGATTGCGCTCACCGATCTTTAAGGAGCCGTGCAGGCCGCCACGGTGGCATGTTGCGCCACGTGGGCACTCATTGCATGGTTCATAGTGCGGGGCATTAGGATCGGTTGTACTGTATGCGAACGTCATTCTTTCTCACCAGGTAACCATTTCCACCCCAATCGAGTGTTCTCCGGAATAAAACCATCCTGGATGTTGTTAAAGAGTTCAGTAATAGCATCACGTGATTCTATTAGCTCATGCGCCTCAACAAATCTGCTGGACGCAAATATGCCAATGGGGTCTTCGTTGGGATTATCAGCGAGCTCTACGAGCCCGTACTGAACGGAAACTACGTAATATAGCGCCCCTCTAATAATCTTTTCGCTTGAGCGCGGATCGTTTACAAAGCGCACCCAATCACCTGCATAAAAGGACCTGTTCATCCCAACCCCCTCACCGCAAACCCCGCCGTCCGCCAACTCCACGCCGCCTGCCCGGTCACATTACGCAAACGGCACACCCGCTCGCCGCACCAGAGGATATCGGCCAACGAGTAAGCAATACTGGTACCATTCAAAGAATCATCAATGCTCGCCACCGGAACAGGCACTGCCACTGCCACTGCGAGTGGTACAGCAGTGACCGGCATAACATCTGGCATATCGAAAAGCGATAACGTGCCGTTACTCATCACCGGTGACGGTATGACCGTTAACACAGGAGTGAGATTGCTGCCATAATTTTCCAAAATACATTTTTTACACAATGCCGTCGCATATTTCGAGCCAGCTTCCTGCCAGCACGCCGTAACATAAGTATCGTGCTCAGTATGCACAATGCCGTTTACGATGATGCCAGACAGCGGTGATCTAAAACTGATGTGATCATGGGTATTCATGATGTCCTCATTCGGCCCTCTGACAAGGCCCCGACTGTCACCCAGGGACTTGCGCGCAAGGTCGAGTGTTCGTCTACTTCTTCTGCTGTGATTTCCAGTACTGGACCAGCAATTCTTCAACCCATGCCCGAGCCGTTGGGCGGTCAAAGGCGAACTGCACTTCAATGCCATAAATCACCTGCAACGCGGCGGTCATGGCGAATAATGCCTGCGGCTTCACTTCCGACTCATAGCGCCCCTGCAGTACATCATCCATACTGGCCTCTACCACGATCCATGCGCGTGGGTACGACCGAAGAATAGATAGCTCGCGAGAGAACCGATCTTGCGCATGCACCACCGTACTGACATAATCCGCCAAGCTTTTGCGCTCAATAGCAATGCGCGTTTCATACCCCTGCAGGCTGTAGTCCCCCGCAGGGAGCGCCGTGTTTACGACGCTCCCCACGCGATCATCGGTAAAGGAATACGGACGCTGCTCGCGCGTATCGACAACGATGATCGGCTTATTAGAAGCGGGAGAGGCCACGGCTGCTTCCTCCCTGGCGAGCAGCGCCACTGCCCGCGCCGACAGGTGCTGTGGTACTGCGTCGTGAAGCGGTACCGGACGCTGCAGTTTTCGGCTTCACATGCTCTTCGTCGCCGCGGTCCACACGCCGATTGATGTAGATGTTCACGCGCTCCTGGTCACCGGTACCGGAACGCTTGACACTGATTTCGACTATCGCGTCGAGCAGCGTGTTGAGATGCTCGGGAACTTCGCTCATGCGCATCCCGGACGTATCCAGACCGGCGGCCAACAGGTCAGCCTTCAACCAGCGCTGATTGTCCGGCGTGCTGGTCATGTTGTTGCGGTACAACAGGGCGTCTTTATGCGGACCGGCGGCAACGATCAGTTCCCACTTCAGCAGGATCTTTGTCGGGTCGTTTTTGGCGCGATCAAAAAAGACCTTGTCGATGAAGGCTTGATAGTTGCCATCCGGTACTGCATTGCCGCCCCCGCGGCGTTCGGCCGGTTCGGCCTCCACAAATTCCTCGTCCATCGTGGCCAGGTCGGCCATCATGTCTTCGTCGTAGATTGCCATGGTGTTGTGTGTCCTTTCTAATTAGCTGTCGTCTGTTTGGCGTTTTGGTTATCATTCTCGATAGATACGACATCGCCAAACGTACCTACCAGCGCCGACTTGATGGTGAGATTTAGGCCTGCAACGACATGCTCTCCGTTGGCAGGCACTCCCCCCTGACGTAATTGTTTTTCAACCACATCGCGTGGACCGACATACTCGAGCACGCGCAACACGCGGATGATCTCTTTCGACATATCGACCTCCCTAAAATTACTCGGCGTAAAACGGATTGAACGCTTTGCAGAGATTCTTCCAGTCCTCGGGACCGCTCAAATACTCGATCACAAACGGGTCGGGCAGTCGGCCTGTGCGATCCTTGGCGACGTAGTACTGTGAGGGCTTCGTGCGCAGTACGGTCTGCGGGATGACGGCACCCTCGCTGCCTTCAGTCTCGTCGGAATCCATGAAGAAGATCATGTCAACGAGCCCGACAATCCCTTCACCGGACTTTCCGGAGAGCGTCGGCACGGTCCGCGTGTAGGTGCCGGTGCGCGTCTTGATTTCTTCGGTTTTGGCATGCGATACGAGATACACGCCATACCCGCCAAGCGCCAGGCTGTTGATGACGCGCATAAACTCATTGGTAATAAGCGACCATCCCTTGCCCATGGGCAAATCGGACGGGTGCTTGATCTTCCACTGCTCACAGATAAATTCCGAGCAGAACTTCACGGCGTTGTCCGCGGTATCGATGATGATCGACCGGTAATCATGCCCGCCTTCGAGAATGTCGCAGGCGGTATTATTGAAGTCTCGCCAACTGGTGATGGGTTGCTGGAAGACTTCAAGGGAATTTAATCCCGGCTCGGTGGCCATGAAGAGCGCTCCATCCGCGTTTGACAGGAGAGTCGATTTCCCGGCGCCGGGCAGCCCGTAGAGCAAGGTGAGCATGTCACGGAAGTCGCTCTTCGGTGGTGTCTTTTGTGTCGGCAGTGCCATGGTGCTTTTCGTCCTTTCTTTCATAATGTCATTTGGTCTAGTTACATGCGCTCAAGCGCAGTATTAGCTGGAGATGATGCAGAGATCGCTTCATTGCCTGTGTCCTGCAATTCGGCATGCGCGGGCTTGTATTCGTAATACAGTGCAATGAGCGGTTCCGGGTCGTTGCAGTGGCACAGGCGGTAATAGGGACAGCGCTTGTTCCACTGAAAACACGAATCGTCGTTCTTGAAGAACCAGTCATGCCGGCGCATGGCGGCGAACTGCTGCGTGAGCATCCAAATTTCCGCCTCGACTTCACGGATCTTATCAGCCGAGAAGTAGAGATAGCCTCGGTAGAACTTCGCGGGATCGGTATACTGCTCGCGCAAGCGGGCTTGATAATCGGCGTCGGATCCTGGGAGTTTCCTGGTTGCCGTCGATTTCCCGGACTTGTTTTTTGCGCAGAGCTCGGCATACCGGACCTCGAATTCCTCTTCGGTTTCTCCCTGACTCTGAACCAAGCGGCTCTTTTCCGCCACATCGTAGATCACGCCGCCGACAGCTTGCCCGGTATGGCGGGCATAGCCCACCTTGTAGACACGCGATTGGAAATCGTTGGACAGCTTATCGAGATAGACCTCATCAATATTGGACGCGGTCTTAAATTCCAGTAGCCAGGTCTCGCCCTGATACTCGGCGATACGGTCAATCTTGCCGGCGAGCACAAACGAACGCGACGGGCGCCCGGACTCCGGATTGACAATAGGTACCTCGAAGGATTGTTCGCAGGCAGTAATGGTAAAATCATCCGCCGGCCACTGCATGGCATAGCCGAGCATCATTGCCGTGGCCTTGTGCCACATGGTATTGATGTCAGGGTTTTCACTGCGTAGCGAGCACTCCCAATCGATATGCTCTTGTACGGCACCCATGTCGTGCGTCTCGTGCCAAATCTCCTGGCAGGCATGAATGAAGGTACCGAAGTACAAATCGGCGTCGCGCTCCAAGGGGGCTATCTCGCGGATTGTACGCCAGTACACGCGCATCGGGCAGCGGCGCAATTCTTTGAGCATGGTCTGCGTGACGACGGTTAATGAAGTGTCAGACATTGTCGTCCTCCTCACCGGTGACCGTGGCCATTGCCTGCTCTGCTGCATACTCGGCATCGCGCTTTTGTCGTGCTGCCCGGCGCTCCTGGGCAAGCAAATAGCGAAGGATCGTCTTGCCCTCGTTAATGCGTTTCCTGACGTGGGAGCTCGCGAGCGTCTCAAATAATTTCTCCCATTCGTCCCACCCATCGCCTGGGTCAGTATTCACCGAATCCATCGCGTAAATGAATGGCAAGATTTCGTCCGCCCATAGCGTATGGTCAGTATCGATATGCATGGTACGTCGCCCAATTAGCTGCACGCAGAGCGGCAACGGTGCTTGGGGTAATAGGAAGGACCATGCTATTTCACAGGTGGACTTGCCTGTTCCAGTCGCGCTGCCACACGATGAGTATTTTCGTTGACGCACCTGAAAAAATGGCTCCAAGTGATTGATGTAAGTCAACTTGCCCCACGTATCGAGTAGCTCTATTTCCTCTTCCGGCAAGCTCGACCCAATTAAGAAAATCTGCTCGGACTCCGGCTCATGGTCGCCGAATTCTAGGCTTTTCTG
>DASXVL010000086.1:0-2244 GCA_036504255.1 Armatimonadota bacterium
CGCCACTCCCCACCATCACCGGCATGGGTATCCGTCAATATGCTGTTCAGCGTAGAGAGGAATGAAGCGGATATTCAGGTAGAGTACGGCGAGGAAGCCCGCGTGAGCGTCGTCCCGCATGAGCGAGACAATGTCCTTATCCGCGTGCCGGGCTGGGCGCCGCGTGAGAGTGTGACCCTTCGCGTCGACAATCAACTACGGACAGCCTGCTGGATTGGTCCATACTTGTTCGTTGGCCGTGACCTCCACCATTCCGGCAGTCGCATCACCGTCACCTATGCGCTGCCTGAGCACGTCAGTACGGAAACCATGCGTAATGGGAAAACCTACCAGTTCACCTGGCGTGGGGACCAGGTAGTGGCATCCGATCCCCCGACGCCTATTTATCCGGCATAAGAGACGGAGGTCAACATGACGCACTACGAACAATTGATGCGGGTCTATCGTCGCCAATATCCCCGAAAACCTGGAATTCTTTCGGGAAAACGGTCACCGTGGCGGCTGGCAACTGCCGCGCGCCATCAGGGTAGGGTGAATCGCCAGCGATCGGCAGGGAAGCGCCTCGCCGGTCTCCTCCACATTGACGCGACGCAGGAAGAGGGCAAAGGCCTGCTGCCCCACCTGCTCGGGATGTTGCTCATAGGTCGTCAATGGCGGTGTCAACAACGGAGCGTAGGGCAAATTGCCGAATCCCAGCAGGCTGAGATCGCGCGGGACGTTTAGCCCAAGTTGTAGCGCGCCGGTGAGCAACTGCGCGGCAAGCGGGTCTTCCCAGGCGATGATCGCCGTTGGCGGTTGTGTTTGCCCGAGCAGGCGGGTGAGGATGGCCCTCGCCGAGAAATTGGCATAGGGCGGCGCATCTTTTACGTCGATAAAATCCCGCGTGGAGAGCAAGCGGCGTTGAAACGCTTGATGCAGATGCAATCCTCGCCCGGCCAGTTGCCCGTGGATGGTGCGCCCGACGAAGGCGATGCGCACGTGCCCCAGGTGCAGCAGGTAATCCACCGCTTCCGCCGCCAGCGCCGCCTCGTCGGTATGCACGTGATCGATCTCCCCCGCGATGGCCGTGGCATCCAGCCCGATGGGGATCACCCGCTGGCTGCGCATCTCCAGGATCGTCTTCCGCGGGAGCGGCTCCAGGTGGCCGGTGTCGAGTAAGATGCCGTCCACCCGTTGCTCGATGAACATCTGTACCGCGGCCAGGCTGTCGGTCGGGCGGGCGTGCGATTCGGTAATGATGACCCGATAGCCGGTTTGCCGCGCGGACTCCAGTATACCGGCCAGCATGCGCGAGCTGTAGGGGGTGACCACCGACGGCACCAGCACACCGAGGGCGAAGCTGCGCCCCGACATCAGGTTCTGGGTGAGACGGTTGGGCAGGTAATGGTATTGCTCCGCCAGCGCTTGGATGCGCGCGCGAGTAGCCGCGCCGATGCGCGACTCATTTCGCAACGCCCGCGTGACCGTGGACGGCGATACTCCAGCCAATTGAGCGATCTTCCGCAGCGATGCCATACGATTTCACCATGCGCAACATGTTGCGCATCACTCTATCGCACATTCAACTTCCCGTCAAGAGAGCGAAGGTGTATGCTCTCCCTGTCCATATCCATGCGTTAGAAAGGACATCCTATGACTGACCAGCAGATGCACACTTTTACCCTTGCTGCTGATGGCGTTGATCCGCGCGATGTGCCGGCGCGTACGCTGTATACCGGCGCGCGCCTCCCGGCCATCGGGTTGGGCACCTTCGGTTCCGATCGTTTCTCCGGCGAGCAGATCGCCGAAGCCGTCATCGGCGCCGCGGAAGTGGGCTACCGGCATTTCGACTGCGCTGCCGTCTACGGGAACGAGCATCTCATCGGCCATTCGCTGCGCACCATCATGGCCGGCGGCGTGCCGCGCGAGGAGCTGTGGGTCACCTCGAAGCTGTGGAACAATATGCACGGCGACGGTGACGTGCGCCGCTCCTGCGAAAAATCGCTTGTCGATCTGCAGCTCGATTACCTCGACCTCTTCCTGGTGCATTGGCCGTTCCCCAATTTCCACGCGCCCGGCTGCAGCATCGACTCGCGCAGTCCCGACGCCAAGCCCTACATCCATGAGAACTACATGAAGACCTGGCGGCAAATGGAAGAATTGGTCGAGCTCGGATTGGTGAAGCATATCGGCACGTCGAATATGACCATCCCCAAGTTGCAACTGGTGTTGCGTGATGCGGCGATCAAGCCCGCGGCCAATGAG
>DASXVL010000087.1:0-3306 GCA_036504255.1 Armatimonadota bacterium
TAGAGACGGCGTCGCGCAGCGAGCCGGCTCCCGAGTCATTGGTGTTGGTCACTGTAATGGTCGACGCAGCGTGGACGGGGCTGACCGGCAGGCTGCCGAGCAGACCGACGACCAGGAAGAGGACAATCCCCAGGCGGGTAAAAATGGAACCTGTGCGTTGTTGGATGGAAGTGGCGGCCATGTCATTTCTCCCTGGATGATGAGACGATCTTGTGTGAGAGAACCGGGTGCAAATAGAAAGGGCTGGAATCGGCAAATCTTGGAGGCGGTGCGTCCTTACCACTGGGTGCGGTGAGGATCGAATTTATAGAAACTGGCTTGGCGCTGCATAGGCGACTTCTTGGGTACCGCGATCTTCCCTCACTGTCCCTCGATCATCCTCAGCAGGTCATCCGTCGTCAAAACCGGGGACGTATGCCCGGAGAGCACCAGCACCTGATCGCTCGTCGCGTCTACGCCCACTAACACGAGGCCCGGGTTCTTTTTTAACAAGTGGATAGCGCGGTCGGGCTGCGCCGCCGTCAGATCGAATACGATCACATTAGGCGCGGACGCATCCAGCTGCTGCTCGGCATGCGGCTGGTCGGCGTCGATCGTCATGATTTCCAATCCAGGGCGGTTGGCGTATTGCACGGCCAGCCCGGCCAGGAAAATGGTGTTGCCATAGAGAACGGCACGGCGCGCTTGGAGCATCGTTTTCATATCAGTGTATATTTACCATGGGCTGCCCCGGGATGACACTGTCGGAAACGACAGTCTGGAGGGCAAACAAACGACAGTCTGAAAAATTGAAAAGACCTGTGAGCGTGTTCATTCTCACAGGTCTTTTCGCCGAGGGTGAATGGCTCCGGCGGTCAGTCTCTTTCCGGTGTGTCCGCTGTTGTGTTGGGGATATATCCGCGCTGTGCCGCATACGCGATCACTTGAGCGCGATTGTCGAGATGCAGCCGTGCCAGGATCGCGCCCATGTGATAGCGCACCGTGCGTTCCGTGAGGTGCAGTGTCTCGCCGACCTGCGCGTAGGTCAACCCGCGCGCGACCAACGTCAGGATTTCGATCTGCCGCGCCGTCAAAGCCGCGTTATTTTCGGGATCAGGAGGTGAGGTGGGTTGTGCCTGGCGGGCGAACTCATTCAGCAATCGCATGGCCAGGCCCGGCGAGAGCGGCGCTTCGCCCCGTTCCACTTGGGCGATGAACTCCAGGAATTGCGGCGCACCCAGACTTTTAAGCAAATATCCGCAAGCACCGCTCTTGATCGCTTCAAATAGATGTTCGTCCTCTTCCGAAGCCGTGAGCATCACGATGCGCAGCTGCGGCATTTCCGCTTTGATGAGCCGCGTCGCGACCAATCCATCACAGCGCGGCATGGTAATGTCCATCAAGACCAAATCCGGGCGCAGTGCACGTGCGCGCTCTAGCGCCACAAACCCGTCCGACGCGACCCCCACGACCGGATACCCATGCGCCGCGAGCAGGTTTTTCAACGACTCTAAAAAGAGATTGTGATCATCCACGAGTAAGATGCGCATGAAAACTCCATCCGAGCGTGAACGGCGAAATGGGACGGGAGCTGGGCAATGTCCCTCGTCAATTGTCCTGTGGCACTTTCACCCATACTCGGGTGCCTTTTCCCGGCACGGAAGCGATCTCGAACGTGCAGCCAATGGTTTGTGCGCGTGCGCGCATGGAGGATATCCCAAAGCCATGCTCATCCGACACGGCGAACTGAGTTGAATCGAAACCACAGCCATCGTCTTCGATCACCAACGTCAAGAGGCGAGGATCGCTAGCATCGGTTTCAAAAGCAACGAGCACATGCTGCGCCGCGGCATGTTTGCGGGTGTTTGCCAGCGCCTCCTGGATGATGCGCCACAACTGGGCCTGGACGGTGATGCTCAACTCGCCTTGTTCGAGCAGCGGAGACACGCGCAAATCCGTTTGAACGCTCCACGTTTGAGTGAACCGCGCCAAATAGCGGCGCACAGCCTCGTAAAATCCTGGCCTGCCGCCCGCCGTCACAGTCGATCCGAAGATAAATTCGCGCAAGTCGGAATGAACGTCCTGGGCTAAGGCGCTCAGCCGCGTCAACGCAGCGCGCAGCAGCTCGGTATCGCCGCGATCCATCAACGCATTCGCCGTATCGGCTTGCATGCGGATCGCCGCGGTCGTTTGCACGAGCGTATCGTGCAGTTCGCGCGCGAGCCGTTCGCGTTCTTGCAGCGAGGCGACCACCCGCTGTTGTTCCACAAGGCGGGTCTGCGCTTGCCTTTGCTCGGTCACATCATGGAACAGAACCAGGTCCCCCAGCGGTAAGCCGCGTTGATCGCGGATCGGCGAATGTTCCAACACATAGTGGCGCGTTGCGTGGGCGCGGCTCAGGGTAACTTCAGACCGCGAAACGTCCGGGTTGGACTGCGCAGCGTCCCTTTGGGATTGCGCAGCATCCCTCTGGGACTGCGCAGCGACCCCTTGGCCGGCGGCATCGAGCAGCGGCGTTAAATCCGCATATGCAGTCAGGACTTGGACTGGATGCCCACGGACGCGCCCTGCCGATGCATCCAGGATCTGCTCCGCGGCAGGGTTCAGGTCCACGATGCGCCGTTGACGATCCAAGACCAACATGCCTTCCCGCATCTGGGCGAGGACTGTCTCATGCGCAATCGGGACAAGATGGAACAGGCGGAAACGAAACAGGGCAGTCGCGTACATCGTGGCTGTAAAAATGAAGACGAGAACCGTAGGATCTATCGGCTCGACGGGGATCAGATGGAGGGTGTCGAGCGCAAACGTCACGCGCGGGGCTACCATGCCCAGGAGAATCAGCATAGCGGGCATGCGATGCTGCGGTGACCGGATGAACAGCCCCAGAAAGACGATCACCCCGATCACCGCCAATGCATAACCATACCCGGTCACGATCCAATTGACTAATCCGAACTGCGCCTGCACGCCTCGATCGAATGAAAACCCTCGCCAGATCAAGTGATGGGCATCATTGGTGAGAATTAACAAAAAGAGAAGCAGTGGACCAAGGGCGAGCAGGACTGCGATGCGCCGCGTCAGCCAGCGATTCAGGTTGCAATACTCGAGCGCAAACCAAAACACGGCCGTCGCGGCGGGCAACTTCCATACGGCTTGGAACTTAAACCAAAATTTTACGCCAATGAATTCAAGCTGTTCCAGGCAGGTAAGTTTATCCCACAGGATATTTTCCTGCGGGCATACGCCGATCATGCGCTGAACAGCATTCCGCCGTGTGATGATGGATTGGCCTTCGATCGAAACATTCCCAGAAGTTGGATCGAG
>DASXVL010000088.1:0-2448 GCA_036504255.1 Armatimonadota bacterium
CCGACCGCGATTTCGCCTGGTTGCCCGACGATCTCCCCACCCTGGCACCGCAAGGGTATCAGATCCGCATCACACCGGAGCAGGTACTCCTTATGGGAGCGGATGCGCCGGGGCTCTTCTATGCGGTGCAAACATTCGGGCAACTCCTCGATCAGGTTGGCAAAAATCTGCCTACGCTGACCATCACCGATGCGCCCGTCTACCCGGTCCGTGGCGTCATGCTCGATGTCTCGCGCGGGAAGGTACCGACAGTGGACACCGTGCTGGAGATCGTCGCGCATCTCGCCAGTTGGAAGATCAACCAGTTTCAGCTCTACATCGAGCACACCTTCCTCTGGCCGAGTCATCCGGATATCGGCAAGAAATATGATGCGCTGACGCCGGAGGATCTCCTCACCATCGACGCGGCCTGCGCCGACCGCCACATCGACTTTGTGCCCAATCTGCAATCCTTCGGCCACCAGGGGCATCTGCTGCAGATGAAGCAATATGCCCACCTCGCAGAGACCGACGCGCGCTGGACACTCTCGCCCGCGGAGCCGGGCACCTATACCTTACTCGATGAGTTCTACCAGGAGTTCCTGCCGAATTTCCGCTCGCCGCTCTTTAATATTGATTCCGATGAGACGTGGGACCTTGGAAAAGGGAAAAGCCTGCCGATGGTGGAGGAAAAAGGGCTCGGGCGCGTCTACCTTGAGCACATCCTGCGCGTGCGCGAACTGGCGGCGCGCTATGGCCGACGCATCATGTTCTGGGGCGACATCATTCTGCATTCCCCCGAGCTAATCCCTGACATTCCCGACGACACCATCGTGCTGCAATGGGACTACGCGGAGTACCCGAATGAGGCGCATGTGCGGCAATTCGCCGATGCCGGCAAGGCGTTTTACGTCTGCCCCGGCGTCAGTACCTGGAGCGCATTTTTTCCGCGCCAACAGCAGGCACGCGGCAATATCAGTCGCTTGGCGCAACTCGGTGTGCAGTACGGCGCTTGCGGGCTGCTCAATACGGACTGGGGCGATGGCGGGCACTATAACTTGCAAGGGTTAAGCTACTACGGTTATGCCTTCGGCGCCGCAGAAAGCTGGCGTCCCGGCAGTACCGAAGGGTTTGACCAGACCTTCGGTCGTCTGTTCTACGGGCCGGATGGCGCCGCCGTCATGGACGCCATGCGCGCCCTGGAGCGCGTGGAGCGTCCGCTGCCGGAGACCACTGTGATGGATGTCCCAACTTTCCATATGGGATTCTTACAGGGTCCACCCTATCGTGACACGTTAACCCAAGAAGCCGTGGAGGCAATGCTCACCGGCGCGGGACACGGGGTGGCATTACTCAAACGGCAGCAAGGCCGCACGCGCCAACCGCTGGTCATCGAGGAATTACTCATCGCCGCACAGCAGGATCTGCTCTCTGCTGAGAAAGCAGCATTAGCCGTGCCGTTCCACCGGCAATACACCGTGGTGCAGGCGGACAATGATCTTGGCGCGTTGAGCGCGCTTGTCCGCGAAACGGGTCACCAGTTGCGGCGGCTTGCCAAGAAAGCCGCCAGCGTACCCGAACGCTTCGCGCCACTCTGGCTTGCCCGCGCGCGCGAAGCCGGACTTGCTGACGTGCTCGAATACCAGTTGGAAGTGCCGAACGAACTTGAGGCCAGCGCGGAATGGCTGCGCCACGCGCTGCGCACCGCCAAGCGCACCGGGCTCGTTCCTGCCCTACCGGAACGCGACGACAACTGGAGACCGAAAGTCGCCAAAATTCAGCAGGGCTAGCTAGTCAAACGCTTTATCCAATTCTATACAGCACCGTGGGTGGTTTCAGATGAGATACAGCACCGTTTGGAAGCCGATGCAGGGCCGCCGCCCGGAGGCACGCTGAGCGCGACTCCGGGCGGCTTCCAGACGGTGCTAAGGACTTTAGGTCGGGTTCGTATCAACGGCACTCTGGAACTGGGCCATAGCCCGGCCGTCCCTTATTGTTCCTGCCCTTGCTTCGCTTGTCGAGCAATTACGGCGTCGTAATGTTCGTCCCAGGTGGGCTTTTCCGCGGATTTATCGGCAAAGCCGTCCACGCACAAATAGCGCAGCGGCTCGTCACCGGCGCAAAAGATCTGGTGCTCCTCGTGACGTGGAATGTAGACGACATCGCCCGGTGACAACGCATACTCCTCGATGTGGCCGTCCGCAACGATATGCGTGGCCTTGCCCGCGCCAGAGATCACGTAATAGACCTGCTCATTGCCGCTGTGCGCGTGGGCGTGCGTGTATTGTCCCGGCTCGATGATGACCAGGAAAACTTCCACCGCTTCCGCCTGTTCCCGTGGCAGCAGCATATCGTTGATGTGCGTGGCAAACTGATAGCGTTTACCGTCGGTGATGCGTGTTATCAACATCGTCGTGTCCTCTTAGAAACTGTTTTCAAATTATCCGTCACCGTCTCGCGGGTCTTTTT
>DASXVL010000089.1:0-8754 GCA_036504255.1 Armatimonadota bacterium
TCACGCCTTCCTTGACGGCTTTCGGCGCGCTCTCGACGAGGTCTTTGGCTTCCTTCAGGCCGAGCGAGGTGAGTTCGCGAACGACCTTGATGACGTTGATCTTCTTGGCGGCATCGAAGCCGGTCAGGATCACGTCGAAGGTGGTCTTCTCTTCGACCGGCTCAGCGGCGGCGGCAGGGCCGGCGGCGGCAGGAGCGGCGGCGGCCATCGGGGTTACGCCCCATTTGTCTTGCATGGTCTTGTAGAGGTCGACGATGTCGAGCAGGGACATCTGCTCGATCGCTTCAATGATTTCATCTTTGGTCAAAGCCATGGTAGTATCTCCTTAAATGTGTTGGCAGGCAGTGCCCGCGAAATATGTGTAGAGCCTGCGACCGAAGCCGCAACAGATCGGCGCAGCGGGGATTAGGCCGCAGAGTCGCCGGATGCTTTCTCGTGATAGGCCTCGACGGTACCCACCAGATTCTGCAGGACCGCGCCCAGCAGTCCGACCATGTTGGCGATCGGCGATTGCACGGTACCCACCAGGTTACCCAGGATCTGATTACGCGAGGGCAGCGTAGCGAGATTGGCCACGTCCGCGGCGTTCATCATGCGGTTCCCCAGGAAGCCGCCTTTGATCACCGGAATATCCTTGCGCAGTTCTTTCACGAAGGCCGTCAGAATCTTGGTCGCTTCGACGGGATCGCCTTCAGCGAAGAGGACGGCGCTCGGGCCTTCCAGCATGTCGCCCAAGTCGGGCAGCTCACGCTGGTCCATCGCGATCTTGAGCAGGGTGTTTTTCACGACTTGATAACGACCGCCGACGGGGCGCAGCCGCTTACGCAAATTGGTAATTTGCTCCACGGTCAGCCCACGGTAATCCGTGATGATCGCGCCTTGAATTTTCCCGAGTTCTTCGTTGATCTCATTAATCGTTGTCTGTTTCGCAGCAGTTGGCAAAGTTTTCACCTCCTTTGCAGTTAAGATACGGGTCCCGCCGGGCGAAAACGCAAAAACGCCGCTACCCCAAAGGACAGCGGCGAGAAGTCACAGCGCGAGACGCACAACACAATCATGCGGATATCGCTCCAACCTCGGCAGGCGGCCATACGGACCATTATGCCTTGTGCACCTGCTGTCTTTGGCGGGTCAAACCGGGGCTAAGTATAGGCGCGACGCGACGCGCTGTCAAGAGGGTGATCGCGCCGGACCCGCTCGGGGGCAGGTACTTTTTGTGGAATCTTTTGCGATGGATTTGCCAAGCGCACCGGAAAAGGCCCCGGTGGACGTGCGCCCCCTTACCTTGTTGTTTCCGGCCGGGGATAGCCGGGCTAGGGCAACCACGCACGAGGGCATTCCTCTGCTTGCCGTGCGTGAACGATGACAGCACCCGCAGAGAGCATCATGCCCAGCCTGTCACACGCTGCGAGTCTCCCCGGCAGAGCCGGGATTAATTACTACATGCTCCCGCTCAGCTACTCGACATCCTTACCGGAGAGCCCGCCGACCGTCCAATTGGGGTCATGATCGCCCAACGCGGAGAGCGGGAGCGCCTCCTGGTGTACCACCAGCACGTGCCCGTCGGCACAGAGGGCGGTATGCGCGCCGCCGCTGTCCCACATGGTGTTGAGCGCCGTGTCATGGTTACTGGTCCATTCGTACACCAGCAGCTTCTGACTCGGGTACCTCACGTCCGCCAAGCAGCGCGCGGCGGTGGGCATCCCACAGGTGTGATAGGCCTTATCGACGCCCGTGCGCATGCTGGCCGCCCCGGCGCTGATGTCTTCGTCACGGTGAAAAAACGGTTGCAGATAGGCGTAGGAGGTCGCATCGAACTTGAGCGCCGCCAACTGATCCGCCGGGCACCAATAGCTCTTGCGGCTGCTCATGTACGGATCGAGCACCGGTCGCCACTTCCGCCCATTCCAGAGCAGCGTGTCCCCATTCTCCGGGAAACGCTCGTCATGTTCATCGACGTACAGGGAGATCGCCATGCCGATTTGCCGCAGGTTGGCGAGACAGACGGCACGCTGCCCACTACGGCGGATGGCAAATAACGTCGGAAAGAGCAGAGCCGCCAGTAGGGCGACAATCGCGATGACGACGAGCAGTTCCAGCAGGGTAAAGCCGTGACGGCGGATATGCGACATGGGGGCCTTTCACGAGCGCAAGTATGCGCTCGCGTCGGCTATTGTAGCAGCTTACCCTTTGATAAGCAACCCGGCGCATGGCGCCGGGCAGGTGGGTTATTGCGGCGAGAGCGCCTCCGGAGGGGTGTTGCTCTCGGGCATTTCAGCTTGCCCAGACGCTTTCGCGGGTCCGGTGCCGAGACGCACGATCGTCGGCTCCCCCATATAGCGATCTTTCGAGAGCTGTTCACTCTGCGCGTCCGGGCCGTCGCCGACGATACGCGTCACCGTCACCGCTTTCCCGAGTTTACCTTTTTTGGCCAGCACCCGCACGCCTTTGGGCAGCGTGGGGTCAGGCTTGGTGATCGTGCGGCCGGGCAGGTTGGCGATGTTGCTGCGCACGATGTGCACCGTGGGCGCGGGCCCCTTGCCCAGCAGGCGGATCTGCAGCCGTCGCCCAGCGGAGTTGGATTCGATGATCACCGGCGCGTCGGTCGCGTTGCGGAACTTAAAGTCCACCGCGCCATACGCCACCGTGGCGTCGAGCCCCGGCGCGACGTAGTGTGAAGGCAGCGAGTGGTGGCTGCGTGAGACGATGGCCATATTGGCCAGCAAGACCGCGTTATAGAGCGTGGTCGAGACCTGGCACACCCCGCCGCCGATGCCGGGTTCCAACTGCCCATCGACGATCACCGGCGCGATGCGATAGCCGTTTTTCAGTTCGCGCGGGCCCACGGTCTCGTTGAAGGAGAACGTCTCACCAGGAAGGAGGACAACGTGATTGATGGCCTTGGCCGCCGTTTCCACGTTCTTCGCACGGTTACTGGTACTGGAGGCAAAGGACGTGGTAAAGGCGCCCAGCACGCTATCGACGGCTTCCAGCATCGCCGTGGTCACGTGGGGCATCTTCTCCAGGTAGGGTAAGGCGACTTGCGGGGGGACGGCGCTCCGCACCACGCCACCCAGCACGACGGCCTTAATCTTTTTCAGCGAGTCGGGCACGTCGAGTTTCGCGCCGGGATGCCCCGGCGCACGGACCACCGCGCTCCCATTCCAGGTCGCGGTGGCATCGGTGGGCCGCTGATCGATCTTGCGGCCAAACGATTCCAGCACCGCGCGGGCAGACGTCTCGTCCAGCGTCACCACGGGCGACAACGCGAGGTGACCCCAGCGCGCGCGCGCCGCATTAACTACGCGTGCGGGGAGCGGCCCACGGCGTCCGACCGCATAGGCCTCAGCTAAGGCGTGCGCGGAATCGGCGCGGATGCCCAGCGCACGCAGCGAAACGGTCACCGTATGCTCGCCGGCCGCTAAGGTCACCACCGTATCGGTCGTGGCCGTGGCGGCGGCCTCCAAGAGATTACTGGCCTCTGTGCGCGTCAGGCCGCTCAAATCGATACGATCGACGACAATCCCTTGCGCCATGCGCCCGTCACGTGGGAGAAGCGCCAGGCCCCCCCCGATGAACAGGCCGAACAGCACCGCCGCGACGGCGAGCCACCAGACCAGCACTTTACCCGCGTACCTACGCCCGGGGCCCTGTGCGCTATGCATTTGTTGTACACCCATCATGTTTCTGTCAGTCCCACGGGCTATTTCGTGCCGTGAGGGGCTATCCCTGTTTCATTGGCAATCTATCGTAGCATAATTATGCGTGCGGTACCGTACGCATGTCTTCCTGGTCAACAATATCACCCCGCCCATCGCCCCAATCGCGCAAGAAACGCGTGCTGTGCAAGCGACGCTCCAGTCGGTATTCGAGATAGTCGCGAAACGTCGTTTCGATCTCGCGCCGCAGGCGGTCAGAGAGATCGAGCGCGTCCAGACAATCCATCCCTTTGGCCAAGAGCAACTGCGCCACCTGCACGGTACCGGCGGCAATACGTCGCGCCCCCGGCACTTTGGGTAGGCAATCGGTACATAACGCCCCACCCTGGCTCACGGAGAACCCCAGCCAGGTGGGCCACACGGTGCGGTCCTCCGCATCGACGTGCGCGAGCGGGCACTGACAGACGGCGCACGCGGTCAACTGCGGCAGGTAGCCCGCCAGGGCGATTAAGCTAATCTCCACATAGCGCGCCAACAACTCCGGCGCCTTGCCGGCGGCCAGATGCTGTAAGGCATCGGTCAGCAAATCGAATAACGCCGGATGCGGCTGCCGTTCCGCCAGCGACTCATCGAACAGTTCCGCGAAGTAGCTGGCATAGGACACCGCCTCGATGCTGGCACGTAAACCGTAAAACGCGTTGAGCACGCGCACGTGGGTAATCACATCAAAGCGCCGTCCGGGCGCGAGCTGCACCTCGGCGAGCGCAAAATGCTGCAACGACGCGGCGAGCTTGGCCTTGGGCTTGCGCACGCCCCGCGCCACAGCCACAATCTTCCCCTCTTCCCGCGTCAAGAGCGAGAACAGGCGATGCCCCTCCCCGTAGTCGCGGGAGCGGAGAATAATGGCCGTTACCGTATAGAGCCGTGAATCCGTCACGCCTTATTGTACCAAATTCTACCCCTACCGGCCAAAAGCGATGTTTGGAACCAGCAGGCTCCTCCGGCCGGCGTACATATGGCTCACACCCTCAATACGGTTCACAGAAGCGGAAGTTCTCGGGAATTCAGTCGTCCCGCTCGGGACTTATCGTGTGCGCGGCCAGAGTTCCCGGCAGTTCCTACCGGGAACAGGGCGTCTGCTCCATGGGAGTCCCAAAAGGGGACGGCTGCGCAGACGGCCGCTTATTTCACCAGCGCCGCGTTATCCTTAAAGAAGACGCGCTTCGCCTTACCTTCCTGGCGGGGAAGCTCGCCGGGAGCAAAGACGTCGCCTTGCGGGGTGAATCCGAGGACTTCCTTCAGGTGCTTGGCCACCATATAGCCGGTGACGCCGGGGTCGGCTTCGACATTGATGCGCACGTCGCGCACGCCGTTTTCTTCTTCGATGATGATCTGGTAGTTCGAGCGCACGCCGGGGATCTCCATGAGCGCTTGCTCTACCTGGCGCGGGAAGAAGTTGACGCCTTTGATGATGAGCATGTCATCCACGCGCCCGGCGATGGGGGCGATGCGCACGTGCGTGCGCCCGCAGGCGCAGCGCTCGCGCGAGACGATGCGCGTGAGGTCGCCGGTGCGGAAGCGCAGTACGGGCAGCGCCTCGCGCGTGAGCGCGGTCACCACCAGTTCGCCCAGCCCGCCGTCGGGTACCGGGGCGTGGGTATCCTTGTCGAGCACCTCCACGATGTAGTGGTCCTCCCAGACGTGCGTGCCGTGGTGCGCCGCGCAATCCATGCCCAGCGTGCCGACGCCGCCGGTTTCCGTCATGCCGTAGATGTCGAACACTTCCACACCCAGGCCGTCGCGGAGTTTCGCCTTCATCGAGTCGGAGAACGTTTCCGAGCCGAAGATGCCGATCTGTAAATCAGGCAGCGTCTCGCCGAGCGTTTCCATCTCCTCCATGATGCGGATGCCGTAGGAGACGACGCCGGTGAGCACGCGCGTGCCGAAATCTTTCGCCAGGCGAAGCTGGCGCGCGGTATTGCCCGCCCCGGTGGGCAGGATGAAGAGGTCGAGCGCACGCGCGCCGTGGTAGAAGCCGAAGCCGCCGTTGAAGAGGCCGAAGGACGGGGTGATCTGTACCACGTCGCCGGTTTCCACCCCGGCCATGCGGTAGCAGCGCGCCATACATTCCGCCCATTGCGCGATGTCGGCGTGCGTGTAGGGCATGACGACCGGGGTGCCGGTGGAGCCGGAGGACATGTGCATGCCGACAATCTGCGCTTTCGCCACGCACGCCAGTTGGAGCGGATAATGTTGGCGCAGATCCTCTTTACTCATCAGCGGCAGGCCGTTCAGATCGGACAGCGCGCGGATGTCCTCCGGGGCGACGCCGACCTGGGCGAGGCGCTGCCGCTGAATCGGGTTCGCCGCGTAGAGGTGGCGGACCGTCTGCTGCAAGCGCGTCAGTTGCAGCGCGCGCAATGCGTCGAGCGAGGCGGTTTCCTGCGCCTCGTTATGAAAACCGTAAGTCATGCGTCGTTCCTTCCCGCCATAAATGCGTGCAGATTGAGCTGGCGGTGCTTCTCCGGCACACAGGCGGCGAGCGCCGCGTGCCAGGCATCCAGGGGCAGATCCAGGGATTGCGAGAGCGCGCCGAGCAGCACGGTGTTGGCGGCGCGCGCGTTGCCCAAACGCTCGGCCACGGCGACCACATCGAGGTAGCGCACGCGTGAAAAAACCTGGCGCAGCGTGTCGTCCATCTGCGCGGGATAAGTCGCCTGCCCGCTGGAGACGGTCACGGGGATGATGGTCTGCGTGGAGACGATGGCTTCGCCGTCCGTCGCAAGGTAATGGGCGAAGCGGATGGCTTCGCTGGCTTCCAGCGCGCCGAGCACGCGCGCCGTGCCTTCTTCCACCAGCGGGCTATGCACGGCGCGGCCATAGCGGATTTGCGCGATGACCGAACCGCCGCGTTGCGCCATGCCGTGCACTTCGTTGGTCTTCACTTGATAGCCCGCATGGACGGCGGCATGCGCCATGATATCGCTGGCGAGCAGGATACCCTGGCCGCCGACGCCGACGAGCACGATACTGGTTACCGGGGTTGGGCACATCATCGCGCGACCTCCTCTAGTGCGGATAGCGGGCTGATGGCGTCGAAACGGCACACCTGCGCGCAGAGCGCGCAGCCGCTGCAAAGCACGGCGTTGATACGCGGCGCGCCGCCCTGGCATTCAATCGCCGGACAGCCAAGTTTGAGACACGCCCCGCAGGCGCGACATTGCTCCGCGTCGATCTGCCGTAGCGTGCCGACGGGTTTGCGCTCGCGCAGCGGACACGGCGCGGCGGAGATGATCAGCGTCGGTTCGTCACGCGCCAACGCCGCGCGCAACACCGTGATGGTGTTTGGCAGGTCGTAGGGATTGACGGTGACGACGTGCTGCATGCCACAGGCGCGCCCGACCGCCTCGATGGAGACGGCGTGCGTCGCCTCGCCCATGAGCGTGCGCCCGGTGCCGGGGTGGTCCTGGTGCCCGGTCATGGCCGTGGTGCGGTTGTCCACCACAATGAGCGTGGCGAGGCCGCGATTATAGACGACGTCGAGCAGGCCGGTCACGCCGGAATGGAAGAAGGTGGAGTCACCCACCACGCCCACCACTCTTTTCGGCTCGCCGGCTTTTTGCATGCCGTGCGCCATGGTGATGCCCGCGCCCATGCAGAGAATGGCGTCAGTGCGCGAGAGCGGCGGGAAGACGCCCAGGCTGTAGCAGCCGATGTCGCCGGTGACGACGACGTCGAATTTTCCCAACGCGGCGAAGACGCCGCGATGCGGGCAGCCGGGACAGAGCACCGGCGGGCGCGCGGGCAGTCCCGCCGCCTGCGCCACCGGGGTGACCGGTTGAAACGTGGTACCCTCCAGCGAGGCGCGCGCCGCGCGCAAGCGTGCGGTGGAGAGCTCGCCGATGCCCGGCACCACATTGCGCCCGTCACAGGCGATGCCCAGCGCGCGCACGTGCTCTTCCAGGATAGCGTCGAGTTCTTCGACGACCAGCACGCGCTCCACGCCCGCCGCAAACTCGCGGAGCAGCGCATCGGGGAAGGGATAGGCCCAGCCGAGCTTGAGCACGGAGGCCTCCGGAAAGACTTCGCGGACGTACTGGTAGGCGATGCTGGACGTGATAATGCCCAACGACCGGTCACGCCATTCGCAGCAGTTGGCGGGCGAGGTGGCGGCGGCCTGCGCCAACGCCGCGAGACGCTCCTCGACCTGTACGCGCAACACGCGGCCCCACACGGGAATGGGCACAAATTGCGGCGGGTTCTTCACAAAGCCGATCGCGCGTGCCGGCAGCGTGCGCTCGCCGAGCGTGACCAGGCTGCGCGAATGGCTCACCCGCGTGGTCGAACGCAGAATGACCGGCGTGCGGAACTGCTCGGAGATCTCCAGCCCGAGGCGGACGAAATCCGCCGCTTCCTGCGAATCGGACGGCTCAAGAATGGGGATCTTCGCCAGCCGCGCATAATGGCGCGTGTCCTGCTCGTTCTGCGAGGAGTGCATGCCCGGATCGTCGGCCACGCAAATGACCAGCCCACCGACCGTGCCGATGTAGGACAGCGTCATGAGCGGGTCGGCGGCGACGTTGAGGCCGACATGCTTCATGGTGACAATGGTACGCGCCCCGGCGAGCGAGGCGCCGACCGCCACTTCCAACGCCACTTTTTCGTTCGGCGACCATTCGCAGTAGATGTCGGAATGAAACGCTTCGAGTGTTTGGAGAATTTCGGTGGAGGGAGTGCCGGGGTAGCCGGTGGCGACGGTGACGCCGGCCTCAAACGCTCCACGGGCAATGGCTTCATTGCCGGTCAATAGTGCGGTCACGCGATGTACTCCTAGTCGTGCGACGGTCTCGCAGGGCCCGGTCGACACTGGAAAGCCGTGCGTCGGAAAACTCCGCACACGGCGTGGTAGCTTTCACTTAATTATACTCCCCTCGTAGGCCTTCCGCAAATGCGCAAGGCAGTGGGGCGTGCTGGCATTTGGGCATCCGGCCCGGTGCTGGACTGCCCCCTATGGTAGGGCGCTCTTCTGTAGCGCGCGCCCGCTGTGGCGCGCCTGTGGTGCGACCGTATCCGTGCGGCGTACGGGAGCCGGATG
>DASXVL010000090.1:0-3427 GCA_036504255.1 Armatimonadota bacterium
TGAGCAAGGCGTACCCTTGCGTCATCAAGCCGGACATGACACCGGTGAGCAATTGCAGGAAATAGGTCGACGGGGGGCGGTCCTGCCAGGACGGGAAAAACAGCGCGACGACATGGTTCGAGGTTTCCAACCCGGAGCGTACGCCCACCAGACGACGCGCGAAGTCGTGGTATTGCGGATCATAGCCCATCTCGGTCGCGATGGCGCGAATGCGTTCCGCCGTGGCGGGAATGACACGCGGGTCATTCCGCAGCGCGAACGACACGGTGGAAACCGCCACGCCGCAGCGGGCCGCGATATCTTTGAGCGTCACCGCTTTCGCGCGCGGCGATTGGGTGGAAAGTGGTGAATTGTCCGGGTTATCCTGATTTACTATCATAAGTGCACACATGAAGCGAAACGTTATTATTATCGATTTTAAGGGCTCTTCACCGTCCTGTCAAGTTAGGCGTTGTCTGGGAGGGGCTATGGCCCAATGCCAGGAGGTATGCTTTGTCGGTTGGTCGTTAAAGTCGTGACCACCGCCATGCGTTGGAAGCATAGTCACTGTTTGGAACTGGGCGCGAGCCCGGCCGTCTCGTTCACGCCTAAGAACGGCCGGGCTTGCCGCATTGACGATCATCCACTGGGCGAGATTCTTCTTACTAGCAGGCTGTTGTTTCCAGCCCTGGGATAGCCGGGCTATGGCCCTGTTCCAGACAGTGCTAAGGACTTCAGGTCAGCCTAGTGTCAACAGCACTGTCTGGAACAGGGCCCAAGCCCGGCTATCCCCGGCCGGAAACAACGACTGTGAGCGGTACATTAAATCACGCCTCCGGCTCTGCCGCAGGCCCATGACTTGCATGGCTTTTGGGAGAAGGCCAGCTCACCCGCTGACCGGCCGACCGACCGTCAACGTGATGCTTGACCCCGCGTATTCCTGCTGCGGGAGGGAGACGCCCACCGTGGCGCACAGCAGGCCGGAGAGCGACAGGGTCAGCGCATCCTCGCGTTGCCGGGGATCGGCAAGCGTAAATTGCGCCTGCGCGTCATCCGGGCGGTAGAGCAGGACACAGGGGCGGTCCACGGCGATGTGCTGCCCGTCGGGGAAGGTGAGCGCGCCGGGCGCATAGAAAACCGCCTGCCCGCGCCGCGCCTGCGCCTGCCACACCGCCTGGAGCTGCGCATCATTACGCACGATGACAAAGCGCGCGGGGTCCTGCGTGAAGGCCTGCTCCGGCGTTGCCGCGGGCAGCACGAGATAGGCATAGCCCGCATTGGTGGGCTTGACGCCATGGTCGAGGCCGGCGTTCAGCACGGGCTGCTCCTCCCGCTGCGCTGACCCGACGCCGCAGTCGTTCCACGCGCCGGCTTGCGTCGTCACCTGCAGCGTGCCCTGCCCGGCCAGCAGGTGATACGCCATGCCGTCATGCCAGAACGCCGCGCCGTCGGCCAGCGCATAGGCGCCGGGCGGCAGCGGCGTCCCCGTGCCTTGCAGCCACACGGGCCCACGGCGACGGCACTGGTTGAGGGTGGTGCGCACCGGCGCCTCCGCCTGCGCGCTAATGCCCGCTCCCAGCGCGAGCAACCCCTCATCGAAGAGAAACCAGGACTTTTTCGCCGTCAGCGTTCGGCGCGAGAAATCCATGCCCGCACAGCCGACCGTGCCATCCGACGCGCCACCCGCGAAGTCACGCTCGCCCACGCCGCACAACCCGTCGGGATCGAAGGGGCCCTCCTGCTGCTCAACCGTCGTGCCGGGAATCTGTCGCCAATTCCACACCGGGAAGAGATCACGGTACTCGTCGCCATCGCGGTACATGAAGGTGGCGCCTTCCGCCATGTGGTGGCACAGCCGCCCCTCCCCGCCGCACCACGGCCTGTCGGCATTCAACAGCCGATTGCTCGTCATGCGCACAGTGAGCGCGTAGTCGGCGCGGTGGTGTGTCATCAGGTCGGCGCACCAGAAGTACCGGTTGCCGCTGACAAACGAGCGCCCGGCGGGGTCCGCGTACGCCGCTGCCAGCGTGCGCAACTCCGCGTGCCGGGGATGGTCGATGCGCGCCAGGAAGCCCGCCCCCTGGTAGAAACGCGCGGCGTCATGCCCCACGCGGGTGATTTCACGCCCGATGGCGCCGTAGTCGAAGGTACGCCCACGCACCAGCCAGCGGCTGCCGTCCAGCAGATAGCGGGTGAAGAGATCCACGGTCGCGCGGGGGAGCGCGTAGGGCGTGCCATCGCTCAGCCAGATAAAGAAAGCCACGTCCGCGGCGAACCCCTGGCCATACCCACCGGAATAGAGCAAGCGGCCATGTTGGAAAAAACTCATGTCCGGCTGTATCCCCTCGCCGCTGGGAACGAGGCGTATCTCGCGGCCGATGAGCGTGAACCCCTGCGTGATGAGGTCGGGATCGTCAGTCAAGAGACCATGCCGAATCTCCACCGCCGCCACCCAGACGAGGTTTTGCCCGGTAAACTGCAATGCCGGCTGATGCGCGGTGAAGACCGGCGCCGCCCGGTCGATGTAGCTGCGCTCGCACGCGCCCTTGAGCGGCAACAGCACGTTGCCGAGCAGCGTCGGCGCGCCGATGTAATTCCACCACCAGTTGGGACTGACCAGTGCCTTGGCGTACCAACACTCGAGCCCGCGCAGCACCGCCGCCAACACCCCGGCCTGCCCATGCAGCGGCGTATCCGCACGCGACCATGCCATGGACAGCGAGATTAGCCGTACCAGATGTTGGGTTGCCGCCCACGCCCGTAAATCGCCGGGGCTGTACTCGATGTCAGCCCACGAGCCGTCGGGCAGCATGCTCTCCAGCAGTCTTTCGAGCGCTGACGAGTCCAGCGAGTCCAGTGCTTCCCCATTGAGGAGCTGAATCTCTGCACAAAAGCGCTCGTGGAGCACGGGCAACGCGGCGAGTAGCGGGGTAGTGGTATGCATGAAGCCATTGTACGTAGGGATGAACGGGCGGTCAAGCGCTGCCGGAGGCATGATTTTATGTGCCGCGCAACGCTGTTGTTTCCAGCCGGGGATAGCCGGGCTATGGCCCTGTTCCAGACAGTGCTAAGGACTTCAGGTCAGCCGACAGTCCTTAGCACTGTTTGGAAGCCGACCGCAGTCGCGCTCAGCCTCTCGACAGTACATCTCCGGACACGCATCTCACGGCACGCTGAGCGCGACTCCGGGCTGCGGCCCTCCAGCGGCTTCCAAACGGTGCTGTAGCCTCATCGCCTTTGCAACGCATTTCCGGATTCTAGCATCGTGCAACCGAGACACCCGAAAAGCGTCAGGGACAGTCCAGCACGGGCGGATGCCCCCAAGCCGGCTGACCCGACGTCGGCTCCGCCACCGGCCCTCTCCTCGGTGTAGCGCGCGCCCGCTGTGGCGCGCTTGTTTCGCCTGTCGATCCGTGCGGCGAGAGCGCCTAAGCGTTCCCAACTTGGC
>DASXVL010000091.1:0-7227 GCA_036504255.1 Armatimonadota bacterium
GGTGCTCGGCCCGCTCGGAATGTGTCCGGACGACCTGGCGCTGCTGGTGAATCCGACCGGGACGTTCACCGTGGGGGGGCCGGTGGGTGACACCGGGCTCACGGGACGCAAGATCATCGTAGATACTTATGGCGGCATGGGACGGCATGGCGGCGGCGCGTTCTCCGGCAAAGACCCCACCAAGGTAGACCGCAGCGCGGCGTATATGATGCGCTACATTGCGAAGAATCTGGTAGCGGCAGGCCTGGCGGAACGGCTGGAAGTGGAAATCGCCTATGCCATCGGGGAAGCGACGCCGTTGGGCATCTTCGTGGAGACCTTCGGCACCGGACGGGTTCCCGAAGCGCAGATTGTGGAGCTGGTGCGCAACTTCTTTGACCTGACGCCGCAGGGCATCATCCGAACGCTGGACCTGCGCCGACCGCAGTATGCCGACACGGCGGCCTACGGCCATTTCGGGCGTATCGACCTGGACGTGCGCTGGGAACATACCGATTTGGCACTGTGCCTCGCCGAAGCGGCTGGCACCGAACCACTACTCCTTGCCGTGTGATGCTGCGTCAACGGTAGTCAGCTACTTGCTGGGGATCGCATTTATGCGGTCCTCACGCTTTTTGGTGCGGTTATGATACCATCCGTGTGCGGACGCTAACCGATGGTTAGAGCGCCAAGACGCCTTGTTGCGCGCGAGGACTGGCTTCGCTCGTACAACAGCCCTTCAGACGATTGATCACCGTGAGGACATCCACCATTTCGGCGTCGCGACTGACCAGTGCTTGATAACCGAGCGCCCAATGCGCGTCCTGCCAGGGCGTGGTGAAGACCGGAATACCCAACTGCCGGGCATGCGCCGCCGCGGCGAGGGCGCCGCCGGGAACGCCGGTCTGCACCACCCAGACGGCGGTTGCCAGCCGGGCGATCCAGGCGTTGCGTGCCAGCAGGGTTTGCCGTGAAGTCGGCGTCTGCGCAAAGAAGGGGGACACCAGCGCGCCGCGCTGGGCGATAGTCTCCGCCAGTGCGGTATGCTGGGGTGGATACAACGGGGCGTCGAGGCCGTGGCCGAGTACGGCAACAGTGCGCCCACCACCCGCCAGGCAACCACGATGCGCTGCGGCGTCTATGCCGAGCGCCAGGCCGCTCACAACGCCAATGCCCGCGCGGGCGAGTAGCTTGGCGACGGTAAAGGCCGCTTCTGCCGCCTCCGAGGACGGCTGGCGGGTGCCGATAATGGCGACTAGCGGCGAGGGAATCGTGCCGCGCACCATCAGTTCCGGATAGAGCTGGCCCACCACCGCGCCGTCCATCATGGGAAACATCCCCTGCTTCGGTTTATCTGCTAGGTCAAACATGGGTTCACTGTACAATAGGAACGCGTGTTTGTCAAGCATATTTTTGCTACGACGAATATTTCGTCTGATCAACATGCGCGTATGCGGTATTATGCGGCGGTTCCGTTTGACAGTCAGCGCCGACACTGTGGTATAATGCCCGCGCATTCCTCTGCGGATGCGGACGAACTATGGACGATACAACATTTATAGAAATCCAGCGGCTCTGCCGACTGGTCCATGAACGCAGCCTGCGTGAACTCACGCTGTCCCGGCTTGATTTCTCCGTGACGATGACCGCGTTACCCACCGATCAGGTGGTGATGATGAATGCTCCCGCCGCTCCCCCGTTGGCCGGGCCAGCCGTCATCGCCGAACCTGCCGGGTATGTCGTCACCTCCCCGCTCATCGGTATCTTTTACCGCTCATCCTCGCCGGATGCCGCGCCCTTCGTTGAGGTGGGCGACATGGTGGAGACCGGACAGACGATCGGGATCGTGGAAGCCATGAAGGTCTTCAATGAGATCACGACCGAGCAGGCCGGCAAAGTGGTGGCCATCCCGGTCGTCAACAATGCGCTGGTGCAGGTCGATCAACCATTGGTGATCATCGACCCCACCGCCTAGTCTTGACCTTTGTATGACGTTCGCTCAGCGAACGCAGAGAGCGACGGAAGAAGAATCTCTATGTCACGAGAACAGATTAATGTGGGCGTTATCGGCTTCGGCACCGTTGGTGTCGGGGCCGTTCAGCTGTTAGAAACGAATGCGGACTGGATTGCTCAGCGCGTCGGCTCCCGTGTGGTCGTCAAGAAAGTCGTTGATCTTGATTGGACGCGCGAGCGTGAATACACCATCCAGACCGAACAGCAGACCACCGATGTGACGGACGTGCTGAACGACCCGGAAATCGACATCGTCATTGAGGCGATGGGCGGTGTGAAGCCGGCGAAGGAATTCATCGCCGCCGCGCTGCGCGCGGGCAAGTCAGTGGTGACGCCGAACAAGGAACTCATCGCCAAGCACGGCGCGGAACTGCTCAATATTGCCGCCGAAGCCGGCGTTGATCTCATGTTCGAGGGCGCGGTCGGCGGTGGCATCCCCATCATCCGTCCGATGAAAGAGAGTCTGGCGGGCGACCGCATTCTGCGCGTGGTGGGCATCGTCAACGGCACCACCAACTACATTCTCACCGCCATGACGCAGGAAGGGCGCGACTTCGCCGAGGTGCTGAAGGACGCGCAAGCGAAGGGCTACGCGGAAGCGGACCCCACCGCCGATGTGGAAGGCTTCGACGCGATGTATAAAATCGCCATCCTCGCCTCCATCGCCTTCGGCTCACATATCGATGTCAATCAGATTTACCATGAGGGGATTACCAAAATCTCCGCGGAAGATATTCGCTACGCGGCGCAGCTCGGCTATGAGATTAAACTGCTCGCCATCGGCGCACAACATAACGGCAAGCTGGAACTGCGCGTGCATCCGTCCTTCGTGCCGAAAGAACACCCGCTCGCCTCGGTGCACGGCGTATTCAACGCCATCTTCGTGCAGGGCGATCCGGTGGGCGATGTGATGTTCTACGGGCGTGGCGCGGGCTCCGGTCCGACGGGCAGCGCGGTAGTGGGCGACGTCATCGACTGCGCGCGCAACGTCAACCGCAATGCCGCCGGGCGCGTGCCCTGCTGCTGCTACCAGTCGCTCCCGATCCAGCCCATCAGCGAAGTGGAGACGCGCTACTATCTGCGCACGCGTGTAGTTGACAAGCCCGGCGTCATCGGCAAAATGGCCACCGCCCTCGGCGATCACGGCGTCAGCCTGACCTCCATCTTCCAACCAAAACACGAGTGCGACGTGGACGCCTGCGGCATGGCCGAAATCGTCTGGATCACCCACCGCGTGCAAGAAGAGAAGATGCAAGCCGCCCTGAAGACGCTCGCCGCCATGGGTGAAGTCATGGACATTGCGAATGTGATTCGGGTGGAAGGGCAGTAAGCTTTTCGCTTCCCCTACCCTGTTATGCCATGCGGCGCGCCGAGAGGTGCGCCGCATTTTTCTTTAGCGGTCGCTGGTGTTAAGGACTGTAGGCCGGGCTGGTGTCAACAGCACTGTCTAGAACAGGGCCATAGCCCGGCTATCCCCGGCAGGAAACAACAGCCTGGCCGGGATAGCTTACAAGGCGCATAGCCAAGTAACGGTACATCACTTTGAACGATTCACAAAATCACGCCTCCGGCGCTTTCGGAGGTCGATGACTTGGGAGAACAGTATAATGGCGACAGGAAATACCGTGGATGCGCAGTGCCTGGATATCCAATTATGGCCTGGTGATGCCCCCGGAACGGCAGGCATGCCGAACGAAGAATACTCGCAAATGGGCGGACTGGAGGCGCGACCGATTCGCCTGATCTACGCGGTGACACAGCCGACGTTGACGGTCTATCTCCCCGAAGCGTCACAGCGCACGGGGGCGGCGGTGATTGTCTGTCCGGGCGGTGGATACAGCCTGCTCGCCATCGATATAGAAGGGCACGCGGTGGCACGAGAGCTTGCCGCGCGCGGGCTGCTGGCGGCGGTGCTGAAATATCGTATGACGCGCTGGGATGTGCACGGTACGACGGGTGAGCCGTGGCCGTTGGCGGATGCGCACCGCGCGCTACGTACCTTGCGGCAGGCGGCGCCCGGCTGGGGTGTAGACCCCGCGCGCATCGGCATACTGGGTTTTTCCGCCGGCGGACATTTAGCGGCGTGGGCGGGGCGCTATACCGATGCGGGCGACGCGCACGCGACTGACCCGGTAGAGCAAGTAAGCAATCGCCCGGATTTCGTGGCGACGGTCTACCCGGCGTTCACCATTCAAGCAGAGGAAATGGGGCAGCCGTTTGCCTTTCAGGGGGGTCCGCCTGCCGTACTTGCCACCCCGGATCTGCCCCCGATATTTGTCGCCGCCTTCCGCGACGACCAGGGCTGGTACCCCAGCGCGCTGGCGTTTGAGGAGGCGGCAACGGCGCAGGGCACGCCGCTCACCTGCCACTACTTCGACCAGGGAGGCCACGGCTTCGGCCTCGGCGAGCCCGGCACAGCGGCGGCCACCTGGCCGGATCGCTGCATGGACTGGCTGCGCGGGCTGGGGATGATAGGTTGATCGCCGGTTACCCGAGGCTGCCAGCAACTCTTGACAAGCAAATGTTTGCTTTATACAATAAGCAAACTTCTGTTCAAAGGAGATAGCCATGACACAGGCAGACGAACCAAACGTTAACGCAGTACCGCAACTCGTCGAGTTTGGCCCCTACCGGGTGATCGGTACGCGGTATGCCGGCAAGAACGAGCATAACGAGATTCCGACGATGTGGCAGCGTGATTTTCTGCCACGCATGCAGGAAGTGGTGAAGGCGGATGGCGCCGATTTCTCCGTCGGCCTGTGCCATTGCCTGCCGGAAGTGCGCGACGGCTCATTCGAGTATATCGCCGCCGTGCCGACTACCGCGGATGCGCCCATCCCGGCTGCCATGGTGGAAACGCGGATCGCCGCTGCCACTTATATCGCCTTCCCGGTCGCCAGTCTGGCCGAACTCAAGCAGGCATGGGAACTCCTCGCCCCCTGGCTGGAGGCGCATCCGGAGTGGGAGGGCTATTGCACCCCGAACGGCTGCGACTGCGCGACGCACCCCGGCTTCGAATTATACCCCGCGACCTTTGGCGTCGATGGCAAGCTGTTCATCTACCTGCCGGTGCGCAAGAAACCGTCGGTACGTTAAGCAAACGCACCTTCACCTTCTTCCCACGGAATGAAACTCCAGCGTCAGCCCGATATCACGCCACGGCGGGCGACAGCGACGTACAAAAAGCGCACAAATCGCACTGATATACGCGCCGTATCTCTTCTATAATGCCAACAGCAAAGAGTGGAGGTGGCGTAATGAAGGCAATTCGTATTCATAAATTCGGTGGGCCGGAAGCGCTGACGTACGAAGATGTTCCCGAGCCGCAGGCAGGGCCGGGCGAAATACGCATCCGCGTGATGGCGGCGGGGGTCAATCCGGTTGATTGGAAGGTACGCAGCGGAACAGGGGGTTACCAACCGGCTCTGCCGCTCATTCTCGGTGTTGACGTCGCGGGCGTGGTGGACTCGGTGGGCGCGGGCGTCGAGACGTTTCAGGTGGGAGACGGTGTGATGGCGAAAACCGCCAACGCGCAGGGCGGGTACGCCGAATACACCGTGGTGAACGCGACGCAGGCGGCGCGAAAGCCCATGAGCGTTAGCTACGTGGAGGCGGCCGCGATTCCGACCGCGGGGTTGACGGCCTGGCAAGCGTTATTCGATACGGCAGGCCTGGCGAAAGGGCAGACGGTGCTCATTCACGGCGCAGCCGGGGGCGTCGGCAGCTTTGCGGTACAATTCGCGAAATGGCGCGGCGCGCGCGTCATCGGCACCGCCTCGGGCGACCACCTGGCCTTTGTGCTGGGCCTGGGCGCAGACGAAGTCATCGACTACAAAGTCCAGCGCTTCGAAGAAAAGGCGCATGATGTGGATGTCGTGTTCGACACTATCGGTGGTGACACGCTGGAGCGCTCCTGGGGCGTGCTGAAACATGGTGGATTCCTAGTGACCATTGTGGGGACCATTCCGCCTGGCGCCGCAGAGGCACACCAGGTACGCGCGCAATCGATCCGGACAACAGCAGACGGGGGCGAGCTGGCGCAGATTGCCGCGTTGATCGACGAACAGAAGATCAAACCGGTGGTCACCACCGAGCTGCCGCTGGCCGAGGCGCGTGCGGCGCAGGAGATGAGCGAGACTCACCACGCGCGCGGCAAGATCGTGTTGCGCGTAGCAGCCTGACCCACAGTAGCACGATGGAGAGGTGATGCCATGGCAGACGGCTTGCAGGTACTCGTCATCGGCGCGACGGGCAAGCAGGGTGGGCATGTCGCGCGCCTGCTGTTGCGGAAGGGGCACCGCGTGCGCGCCTTCACGCGCCACCCCACTGCCCCAGCGGCACAGGAACTCGCGCAACTGGGCGCGGAGATCGCGGTCGGGGATCTCACCGACCGCGCGTCTCTGGAGCGGGCAGGCGCGGGCGTTGATGCCATCTTCGCCATGAGCACACCTTTTCAAGCGGGGCTACAAGCGGAAGTCGCACAAGGTATCGCCGTGGCCGACGCGGCGAAGGCGTTGGGCGTCTATCTGGTCTTCAGCTCAGTCGCCTCCGCGAATCAAGCGACCGGCATCCCACACTTCGACACGAAATGGCAGATCGAACAACACATCGCACGCATCGGGGTCGAGGCGGCAATCCTCGCCCCGGTCTACTTGATGGAGAACGTCATCGTCAACCATGCCGCGCATTTACGCGAGGGCGTCTACCCCACCCCGTTACCGCCGACATTGAAGGTGCAGCAGATCGCGCTCGACGATAATGCGGCGTTCGATGTGCTGGCGCTCGAACAGAAAGCACGGTTTGTCGGCAAGCGCATCGACCTCGCCTCGGACGATCCGACCGAGGGTGAAGTGGCGGATACGCTTTCGCGCATCATCGGTAAGCCGATCAAGCATACCCAGATTCCTCTGGAGAGCGTCCGCATGTCGAGCGCGGACGCGGCGATTATGTACGCGTGGTTCGCACGTGTCGGCTATAACGTCGATATCCCAGCGTTGCACCGTGCTTACCCCGAAATTGCCTGGCATAGTTACGAGTCTTGGGTGCGAGAGCAGGACTGGCAGGCGATCCTGGGGAGCTAACGGCACGACACACCATCCGTGTCAAGTCATCTACCTCCGGCAGCGCCGGAGGCGTGACTATGTACACCGCGCAAAGCGGTTGGGCTGGTGTCAGCAGCACCGTTTGGAAGCCGATGGAGGGCCGCAGCCCGGAGTCGCGCTCGGCGTCCCGCGC
>DASXVL010000092.1:0-3535 GCA_036504255.1 Armatimonadota bacterium
ATGAGACCCACCATGCATCATATCAACGGGGTCTTGAATTTGGTCGAACGCTGCAAACTACAATAGCAAGTGTCGTCCGCGATTAACACTATGCCTTGATTTATCGCAATTAAGCAGATTCCGCTATTTTATAGAAGCGAATCTGCTTTTTTCATTTCCTCTCCCCAAGGCGGCGATTATACCCTCCGCGATCTGGTCGGGCTGTTGGAATTCCGCCGTCGCACCCCCGATTATCGCCCTCGAAATTCGGGGACAGACTACTCAATTACCTTAACAACCCTGCCGTCTGCTGCGATACTCGCGGCATGGCACGACTTGCGCGGATTGTCGTCCCGGGATTGCCGCATCATATCACCCAGCGGGGTAATCAGCGGGCGCAGATCTTCTTGACCGACGAGGAATACCTTACCCTGCGCGAATCGCGTCACGCACACCGATGGCCCCTGCGGCCCCCCGACTTTCTCACCCATCTGGAAGCTCTGCTGGGCCAACCCCGGTCACTCCCGGCAAGCGGGGACGAAAAGCGAAGGTGAAAGGAGATGAGCAAAGGGCATAGCTGGGAAATTAAGTAGCCGGTCCCCGAATTTCAGATTACTGTTAATACGATAGTATCATATCCACAATTTCCAGGGCCTTTTCTCCATTTTTATACTTAACCCCGCCATTTTCACTCATCTTTACGTTCTCTCTCACAGCAAGATAGCGAAATGCCGTAGGAATATAAATTGTCCCGGCCGGAGTGATCCGTGGGGGTTCTCTATCAGATATTGGGATGATAGTATTGCCGACAATAGTCACACAGGGAGGCCCTTCCAGGTCCTCACAGACTACACGCCAATTGTCGCCAGCCTTTGCTGTATAGGCGCAGTGTATACCTTTGGGGGTAAAAACGGGGATTCCCAGTTGGTCATATGTTTTACCGATTTTGCCATCCCTGACCATGCACCACTGCTTGCCACTCTGTACCGCATAGGCAACATGTTCACCCTTCGAGGACACTACCGGGGTCCCAACGGTTTCAAAGAAACTGCCCGCCTTTCCGTCACTCACAACACACCACTGGGTACCTTTGCGTGCCGTATAGGCGAGATGGTCTCCATCTATGCTAAAGATAGGCGTACCGATTTCATCAAAAGGGTCTCCTGGTTTCTCGTCGAGTACCATTGACCAGTTTGCGCCAAGGCGAACAGGATATGCTAGGTGCATACTATCCTGTGAGAACACTGGTGTTCCGACATAATCAAAAGGCTTGCTTATCGCGCGTTCAAAAAACTCTACATCGAATTGATTCGTTTTATCCGGAGATGAATTTCTCACCTGACCTGTTAAACGACCATCAGGAGCATAGGTCGGTATATATTCGGGTCCATTCGGAATGTAAGGCGGCGGAGCAAACGTCATCAAACCCCATTTCCCGCGCAGTGAAGCAGGATAAACGACACAGGAAGAATTGGGGCTCACTACAGGAGTCCCAATTCCATCATAAAGATTCATGCGGTGATCAATGACCGTTGGAGCGCCTTCCAATGGTGGTGGTGCGCCAAAACTGAAACCGCTAGGTCCTCTCTGCACGACGACAAGACGCCATTTTGCGCCCACTTTTGCGGTGTGAACCATGCGCTGACGATCAATAGTCTTTGTCTGTGTGGACTTATCTGATTGGTCAGGCCAAAAACATGGGTCACGTACATCATCGTATAGTTGATCGATTGCACCATTATTCGCCACCGCCCATTTGCCATCACTTTGAGCCATAACAGCGATCTTATAATGATTCGCACTACGTGTAATACCGTCTGCTCTAATCATTTCAAATCCTTGGCCATAAAAGCTCTTACCGCTGGGACCATCAGTCGCGACTACAAACCAACGATTTCCTGACCGTGCAAAGTAACCAACTGTAGTAATCAAAATATCAATTGTGGCTGGCATGATCTCATCGAAAGGTTGTCCGACTTTCCCGTTAAATACCAGGCACGACTTTCCATGCACTTCAGCCACATACGCAATCGCACCACCTGCGCTCAAATGCAAACTATTAGGAACAATCGCGTCGAAAAGTTGCGTAACTTGTCCGCCAGAGCTATTAGAGATTACACGCCATCGGTTGTCAACCGGAATTACGCAAGCGAAATTAAGTCCGTGCGGACTCGCAACAACACTGTCGGCGGATGAACGTGGAATTATCGTGAGCACCTTCGCTGTCGACTCTAGTACATGTGACGAGAAAGGTATCGCCTCTACCGGAGGGTTAATCGGTGCAGCAATAGTTTCTGTCAACATTGTTACAAGCAATATCACCAGCAAATAGAAGCTGATACGCATATTCCTATATCCTCACGATTGCAAAATATACGGAGTGTGTAAATTTGATCCAACCAGAACAGTTAAAGAATACGATGGCCGCAGGCAGGTAGCCCCCGGCGTAACTAATAGCGATGGAGCGATCCACGAGAGCTTTCACGGCCGCAAGGTCGGTCTCAACGAACGAACGACATACGAATCCCCGGTTTAGTATCTACAGTGATTGGAATGCCATGATCATCCAAAGGGCGCTGATCCTATTTGCGAAGGAAAGGCGGACCGGCCTCGACGCTGGAGCACGGCCCGCGTCAGGCAGCTTTATTTCTTGCGACGGCGCAGCAATTCCGGCCAGCGAATGTCCGCGGCGACGCGTTCGAGGATGCAGCGCGCCAGCTTCTCCGGGTCATGACGCGCCAGGTGCGCTTCCTGCAGCATGGAGCCGGTCACCGGAGCGGTACCCAAGGCGAGCAGACGTGCGAGGTCGGGCTCGACGAATTGCTGCCCGTTGCCTTCGTACACCGCCATCACCTCCTGCGGCGGACGTTGCAAATTCACGATGGCGTAATGGAAGGGATTCTTGTAGGGGAACTGCTCCAGCACGGCCTGCAGGTGGCGTGACGCGGTGAAGTGATCGCTTTCGCCCGGCTGGGTCATGACGTTACAGACGAATATTTTGATGGCAGGCGCATTGGTGAGCGCCTCGGCCATGCCGGGAACCAACAGATTGGGCAGCAAACTGCTGTAGACGCTGCCCGGACCGACAATGATGATATCGGCATCCCACATCGCCTCCAGCACCTCGGGAAGCGGCTGCACATCCGCCGGTTCCACCTCGATGGAAACGATGGTGCTACGGCTGGCGGTGATCGCCGTTTCCCCGCGCACCACGCGGCCATCCGCCAGCGTCGCCTTCAGTACCAATGCTTGATTCGCGGTGGGCAAGACGCGTCCGCGTACCGCCAATACGCGACTCACCGCCTTGATGGCCTCCAAAAAGTCGCCGGTAATTTCGCTCATGCCCGCGATGATGAGGTTGCCCAGACTATGCCCATCCAGGTTGGCGCCGTGCGCGGGGAAGCGGTGCTGGAAGAGATTTTCCATCAACGGTTCGGCCTCGGCTAACGCCACCAGACAGTTGCGCAGATCGCCCGGCGGCGGCATATCCAGATCGCTGCGCAGGCGACCCGAACTGCCACCATCATCGGAGACGGTGACAACGGCGGTGAGATCG
>DASXVL010000093.1:0-3656 GCA_036504255.1 Armatimonadota bacterium
GGTGAGAAATCCTGACAAAGAGCCACGGGAAAAGATGGCGCTCAATCGAGGGGCGAGAATCGTCAGACAGCCTCTAAGGATTCGACTCATTATACGAGGGGAGGAGAACGAGCGTCAAGCGATATAGCCGACAACGAAACGCCGTGGCGCACGGTGACTCGGGGTAACGGCGCCTAGAAAACAACTTCGCGCTCCCCTGGTGACCAGCAGCGCATAGCAGAGATCACCGGGGCTGTGCCATTATATCAAGAAACACGGCATGCGCAAGGGCGGCGCGGGCTTGGTTGAGCGCAGAGAGCGCGTTGATACGGTTAATGCTGGCGACAGTCAGCGCATTTTGCGCATCCAGAATGTCGAGGAAGATGCCCACGCCGGCCTGGTACCGTCCTTGCGCCAATTTGAGACTCTCCTGCGCGTTACTGATCTCCGCGTTTGCAGTCACCACACGTTGTTGTGCGGTGATCACGTTCAGGTAGGCTTGCGTGACATCGGCGACGATTTGCTCTTGTACACTGCTCAATTGCGCTTGCGCGGTAAGCGCGTTGGCCTGCGCTTCAGTGACCAACCCTTTGGTTAGACCGGAGTTGAACGGTGTCCATTGCACAGCGACCCCCAGGTTGACTGAGCGGTTATTCAACGAGAGACCCGAGCCACGCTGTGTCCAGCCGAGACTGCCGACAAGCGCCGGCGCATTGGATGATTTGGCGGCGCTGACGCCGTATTGCGCGGCACGGATCGCACTTTGCGCTTGCATGATATCCGGACGACGTTGTAGCGCTAAGGTGGTAAGCGCCGTCATATTTGACATGTCAATCGTCGGTTCCGCGCTGTCCGCCGGTTGGATCGGGGTGCGTGGATCTATCCCCAGCAACTGCGCCAGCGTGACGCGGGAGGTGACGGCCGTGTTACGCGCCACCGTCAAGTTCAAGATCGCATCCGCCACGGCAGTCGCGGCGCGGACAAGGTCAATGGGCAACCCCGTGCCCGCCTCTACGCGCGCGCGCGCCATGGCCAGGTGCGCCTGGCTGTTACGTACGTTGTCTTCGTTGACGCGCACTAACCAGAGGTTTTGCATGTACTGATAAAAATTCTGCTTGACCTGCAAGACCAGGTCAGACTGGGTCCGCGTGAGATTGGCCCGCGCCGATTGTGTGAGTGATTCCGCTTGCCGGACGGCTTCCCGCGTGTGATTAAAATCGAATAGCAATTGCCGAAGATTTGCGGAGAGACTGACACCGCTAAACCCGGTACCCACGCCAGTATTTCCCGTCCCGATGATGCCGCCGTTATTTATCGAGGTGGTACCAAGCAGGTTTCTGTTATACGCGCCATCGACAGTGAGGGACGGCCCGAGGGCGGAACGCGCCTGCTGCTGCACCCCTTGCGCCGACATAACCCCGGCGCGCGCTGCCAGTAATGACGACTGGTGATGCAGCGCAATGAGCACCGCTTCATTGGCGGTGAGCGGTCGATTCGGCACATCGGCCGGCCATTGCGGCGGCGGCGCCTCAACCAGCGGGGGAAGCGGCGTTTCGACCACCGGAGGTAGAATCGGAGGTGTTTGCTCTGATGGTGGCAACGGTACCGGCAGTGGCAGTGGGCCTTCCATGATTGGGACCGGCGGGGGCGGCGCATCCTGCTGCGCGATGAGCACACTTGCTGCGAGAACGAACCCAAGCACACAGAGCAGCACGCGCAGTATCCGCACGCCTTCGCCTGTCAGTACGCGCAGGTGGTCAACCATTATACTGCCCTCGCAACGGTCGGTTTTTTCGGCGAAAGAGTCCGCTGAGATCATCGAATAGCGTATAGACGGTTGGAACAATAAGCAGCGTGAGCAAGGTCGAGGTGAATAAGCCTCCGATTACCGCAGTAGCCATGGGCGCTTGGATTTCCGAGCCTTTGCCCAGCCCGATGGCCAACGGCAGCATGCCGAGTATCGCCGCCGATGCCGTCATAAGAATGGGGCGCAAGCGTGTGGGCGCCGCCGTCAGCACGGCCTCATCCCGCTCAATGCCGCGTTTGCGCAATGTATTGGTATAATCCACCAGCAAGATGCCGTTTTTGGAGACGATGCCGACGAGCATAAGTACGCCGATGAAGGCGGTCAGCCCGAAAGAACGGCCGGTGAGAAAGAGCGCGAGGATGACGCCTGTGACCGCCAGCGGGACGGAGAGCAAGATGGTGAGCGGGTGCAGAAACGATTCGAATTGCGACGCGAGTAGCATGTAAATGAGACTGATAGCCAACAGCACCGCCAGCCCTAATCCGCTGAATTCCTCGGCGGTGCGTTGCTGATTCGTGCCCCAGGCCCAATAGTAACCGGTCGGCAGGCGCAGGTCGGCCAACGCGCGCTGAATATCTTGCTGCACTTCGCCCGAGGAGCGTCCTTGCGGCGTCCCGGTGACGGCTATATAGCGTTGCCGGTTTTGCCGTGTGATTTCGCTGGGACCCAGGCCATACACTGGGTAGGCCACCTGGCTCAAAATGACGGCGCGTCCCGGCGTGGCGGGTGAACTCGGCGCCACCATGATCTCGGCCATCTCCGCTACGGTTTTGCGACTGCCGGGCGTCAGTTGCACTACCACCGGGTATTGAAAGCCTTTCTCCTGGTAATAGGTGGCAATCGTACCGTTCGTCGCCGTGTTGATGGTATTGGCAATATCCGCAAAGCTCACGCCCAATTGCGCGGCTTTCACGCGATCCACCCCCCATTGCACTTCGGGCATCGCTTCCTGCCAATTGATATCGATATTTTCCAGCCCCGGCACCGTACGCGCGCGCGCCATCACCTGGCTTGCGCTGCTCGACAAGACGCCCAGGTCATCCCCGAAGATGTCCACTTCAACATTTTGATTGCCCCCGGAGAGCAACAGCGTGACCAGATCGAATTGCGCCAATGAGGCGCGAATGCCGGGGAGACGCGCCAATTGCGGCCGTAACGCGGTGATTACCTGTTGCGTCGTGCGTGTCCGCTTATCCTTCAAGCGCGCGGTCACCGAGCCCTGAAAGGGTACCGAGGTCGTCGTCGGCCCACGCACCGCGCCGGCGCCGACGGTGGTAAAGACGGTGTCTACACTGGGGTCCGCCGATACGATGTCTTCCACTTGGCGCATGACCTCATCGGTTTTCGCCAGTGCCGTCCCTGGCGGCAATTTGATGGAGACGGTAAAATCGCCGCTGTCCGTTTGTGGCAACAGTTCCGTCCCGATACGTGGAATGAGCAACGCGCTGGCCAACGTGATCGCCAACGCCCCTCCGATAGTCAACCAGCGGTGCTGCAAGGCCCATTCCAACTGCCGCCGGTAGAAGGCATCCAGCGCGTCGAACCAGTGCCCGAAGCGGGTGAACGCGCGCAGCAGCCAGTGGCGTGACGGATCTGCGCCGCTGATTTGCTCCTGATGCGCTTCGCCGGAAATCAGGCGAGTGGCGAGCATGGGCACTACCGTAGTCGCGTCGAGCAGGGACACGGCCAACGCAAAGATGACCACCAGGGCAAATTGCGTAAACATCTGCCCAGCTTGCCCTTTGATGAGGAAGAGGGGGATAAAGACCACCATCACCGTCCAGGTCGACGCCACTACAGCAGATACGATCTCCATGGTGCCGCTCACTGCCGCGTCAGGAGCGCTCATCTTGTCGCGTTCGATATGCCG
>DASXVL010000094.1:0-7590 GCA_036504255.1 Armatimonadota bacterium
TCGCCCTGGTGAACGTGGACGCTGCCGCGTTGGGAGATGTCGGTGAAGAGATGCTGAAAGATTTTGTTGAGCACGGGGGAACCGTCCTGTATGCCGGCGATCTCTGGGCGTTCGACCGGGGACATGTGAAAGGGAATGCGCTGGAAACGCTGTTGCCAGTGCTGCGGCCGACGGGAAACACTGCGCTGACGCTCCGCCGGGGGGATTGCACAATTTATTACTGTGACGCCAACGCCGCCTGTGGCGAGGCGCTCGCCGCGGATGCGGTGATGCTCTACGCCGATGGCGCGTTTACATTGAAACCAGGAGCACGGAAATTGCTTGCCGGCAAGGATGGCACGCCGGTATTGGTCGCATGGACGCGCGGCCAGGGCCGAGTGATTGCAGTGACCGGCACGGCATTAGGCGAGGCGCCGGCCGGTAAGACACTGTTTACCCTTACGCCGTCATGGTCGAACTATCTGGCGTCCCTGCTCAAAACGCCATAACCTGCCATAAATGCCGCTCGCGTATTTTGCGAGCAAGCGTTTGTGAATAATAGATATTCTATCGATAATGGGTATAGAAGATAAACGACATCTTTTGTCGCTAGATAACCCTCATAATCCTGTAAAGGATTCCAGATATCAGATGTAGTCTTTGCCATCACAAGGAGATGCAACCATGAAAGTTCTGGCCCTGACGCTTAGCGTGATTCTCACCGCGATTCTGATCGCCGGTTGCGTGCACAAACCGAGCGAGTACCAACCTGTCGGCCCGGCGCAAACTGCCGTATTCGCTTATTGCAAGCAGAAAGTTCCCAATCTGGTGGTAATCAAGATTGAGGACCCGAAGCCGCTCGACGCGCGAGCGAAAGCGATGGTTGAGAGCATGGCAAAGGCACACGGTTTCCCGATTGGGCAGACATACCGTGTGGTATTGTCCGACCCGAAGGACGATTCCCTGAACACGTCTTGGATGGTGACCTACCAAGAGGCGGCCCATAAAGTTGCTGAGAACGCGACCATGCCGGGTCCGTGCGTGAAAGACCCTGCCAAGCAGTAACGGTTGGCGCAGGTGTCGCTATGCAGTGATGATGCGATTTCCGGCGGGCGAGAGGTGATGAGTGCCGCTTCGCCCGCTGGGACGCTTGCTTCGGCATGGCGCGTTACCGGGTGCGCGATGCGCACATAACCCACCGGTCGAATCGGTAGAAGGAATAATCCATTGATACAGGAACATGAAGCTTGCCGGGAACGCATGCAGCAGTATTTACAGGCATCTGCCGCCGCCGCACATAGCTGGTATGACGCGGACGGCCATTGGATTTCCGCCAGTAGACCCCCCGACACGCGTGAGCGTCTCTGGATCAGTAGCGCGCTTTATGCGAATGGCGAGCATCAATTCGCCGATACGCTGATTCGCCGAGGTGATACCACACGGTACGGGGATCATTGTTTCGATATCTTCGATAATAACATCGCCATCACGCTGTTGCTCGACCATCGCGAGGATATGGCGCCGGATGTCCGCCAGCAGTTGGAAGGGTTGGTGCGCGATGGTTTCGCGTTCAAACCCGGCAATCGCGCGCCCGATTTTCAATTCCACGGCTATAACGACAATATGCCGGCAGCCGCCACCATGGGACTCATCCTCGGCGGTGAGTTACTGGGGCAGGCGGATGCGGTAGCGCACGGCGTGTGGAATCTGCAGCGCTTGCGCGCCCTGCTCACCCGCCGGGGTGTGGTCAGTGAATTCAATTCTCCGACGTACAGTTCGCTCTCCCTCCATGCCCTGGGCATGATCGCCGAGTATGCGCGTGAGGAAGAAGTGCGCACGCTGGCGCGCAGCATCGAAGCGCGGCTGTGGCTCGATCTGGCCGCTCGCTTCCACCCGGAAACGGGTATCCTTGCCGGTCCCTATTCTCGCGCCTATACCATCGATACTATTGGTCATCTCAGTTGCGTCGGCAGCATCCTCTGGTTCCTCCTAGGAGAACGCATTCCGCTCTCCCCCATGGCGCTGTTTACCCCCTCCACCGAATTGGTGCTGCATACCCGCAATAATTATCCCTTCAATATCGCGCAAATGTGTTGCTTTGCGACCGGCGTCTACCATCTCCCTGACGAAGCGGTAGGACTTTTCGCTGGAAAGCACTATCCCTTCCGCGCGGTGGCCAGTAGCGAGCAGGGCGATTGGGGTATCGATTTTCCTGGCCGTCCTTGCCGTGTCGACACGGTGCTGCATGCCGATTATACCTTGGGCACATCAAGCACCATCCTCTGCGGCGGCGAACATACCTTGAATTACTTCGTCACCTACCGTCGGCGTGACACCGTGAAGTCTTTCCGTGATGTCGGCACCGTGTTGCAGAAGATGGTGGTGAATGACGATGTGCCCGGCATGATCGGCTACGGCGAGCGGACTTCCGCGACCGGCGAGGTCATCCGCTACGCCAACGCTGGGGAAGATGAGATGTTGGTGTCGAAGAGCAACGCCACCGCCATGCAGACGGAGACGACCGCGCTCTTGCTTTCCCACCCACACCTTGGCCTGGGCGGCATACCGGATGAAGGCTTTCTCGGTGGCGGTCAGCCGCCGCGCGAAATGACGCGACTGAGCGAAATGGTGATCTTCCCCTCCCACTTCGGCGGGGCCGATGAGATCCTGGTGGGTGGTAAGCCGCGAGAAGATTGGTCTGGTGAAGTGCAGCGCGGTGAATGGATCGCCTGCCGTCGCGGACGCTTGCTCATCGCCATTCGTCCGCTCGCCTATTCCTGCACGCTGGGGCCGGTACGTATTACGCTGGAGCGCCACAATAACTACGAGGTCATTCGCACCACGTTTTATCAGGGCGAGCCGCGCATCTTCACACGCCGCGAGCTTGGCCAGACCTTTGGCGGCTTCATTGCCGAGCATGCCGGGATGGATGAGTATCCCAACCTGGCTGCCTTCGCCGACGAATTTTCGCAAGCAGCGATCACCGATTACTACTGGGCCACACGCTGCGCGCGCTATCTGCGCCCTGCGGGTGTCACGCGCCCGGCGTTGGACATGGAGGTATCCTGGAGCCCGGGGAGTGTCGTGCCGCGCTTTGCCACCATCGATGGGCAGCCGGTCGAGATGCCGATAGTACAGATCGATGGTATCGACGCCACCCAGTTGCCGTTCCTTAGCGAACGCGCACCGTCAATCCCGCCGTATTTTCCCTGGGACGACTTTTCGGTGGTCTGGGGCGATTGGCCTTCGGCCATCGGGGAACGCGGCATAGTTTAGCGAAGACTGCAGTTCGAAAAAGGATACGCTGATGAATCTGACCTGGATCGATTGGACCATGATGGTGGTCGCCATTGTGGCTTTGCGCTTGGTGAGTTTAAAAACCCGGTCCTATATGAACGGGGTGGCGGACTTTCTCTCCGCCAACCGCTCGGCGGGGCGTTACCTGCTGACGATTGCCTCCGGGATGGGCAATATGGGCGTCATTTCCTTCGTCGCCCTTTTCCAGATGTATTGGCAGTCGGGCTTCACTTCGATCTGGTGGGGGTTGATCGGCATCCCAACCGGGACGATCATTGCGCTGACCGGGTGGGTCTACTATCGCCAACGCGAATCGCGTGCGATGACGCTGGCGCAGTTATTCGAAATGCGCTATAGTCGCAATTTTCGCATCTTCTCCGGCTTGACGGTATTTACCTCAGGCATCGTCAACTTCGGGATCTTTCCGGCGGTGGCCGCCAATTTCTTTATCTACTTCTGCGGTCTGCCGCTCTACTTCCATATTCCGGGCATCCCCTTTGCCATTTCGACCTTCGCGCTGGTGATGGCAATCGACTTAATCCTCGCCTTGACGTTCGTCAATATGGGTGGACAGATCTCCGTCATGGTGACCGAGTGTGTCCAGGGGATGTTTTCCACGCTGGCGTTTGTGATCATCATTGGCGTCGTCCTCTCGCAGATCAATTGGGCGCACCTGGTGACCGCGCTGAGTACGGTCACCGCGGACGCCTCGATGCTCCACCCATTCCATGCCGGTAAGGTGGAAGGGTTCAATTTCTGGTACTTCATCATGGGGGCAATCCTCGGCTTCTATGGCGCGAATTCCTGGCAAGGCACCTCCGGCTTCAACTGTGCCGCGCGCACCCCACACGAGCAAAAGATGGGCCAGATTATCGGCTTCGCGCGTGGTCTGCCGCAGGGATTGATCGCGGTCTTGCTGCCGGTGGCGGCATTCGCCTTCATGAAGCTGCCCGAATTTTCCCAGCAGGCGCAAGTGGTCACCGCCAGCCTCGCGCACATTACCAATCCGAGTGTGGCCGACCAAATGCGCGTCCCGATCATCCTTGCCCACTTGTTGCCGGTCGGCATCAAGGGCTTGCTTGCCATTACCTTCGTGTTCTTCTCCTTCACGTGCCATGACACATACATGCACTCCTGGGGATCGATATTTATTCAAGATGTCGTCATGCCGTTCCGCAAGAAACCGTTGAGTCCGGAGCAGCATGTGAACTGGCTGCGCTACTCCATCATCGGCGTGGCGCTCTTTGCGTTCATCTTTAGCCTGTTTTACACGCCGGAAAAGTTCATTCTCATGTTCTTCCAGATTACCGGGACCATCTGGCTGGCTGGCGCTGGCGCGGTCATTGTCGGCGGGCTCTATACGAAATGGGGGACAACCGCCGGCGCGTATGGCGCGCTGATCGTGGGGGCTGTGCTCGGGGTATCCGGACTGTTTGTGCCGGATATGTATAAAGCCCACTTCCACCGTGACTTCCCGCTCAATAGTATGGAGATCTATTTCTTTACCACCATTTTGGCCTTGGTGACCTACACGGTGATTTCCCTGCTGACCGGACGCAATCGCCAATTCAACCTCGACCGCATGCTCCATCGCGGCGCGTATGCGGAAGCCGATGCGCCGCCGGTGACGAAACCCAGTCCCTGGGAAGTTATCGTCGGTATTACCTCGGAGTTCAGTACGGGAGACAAGCTCTGGGCAGTCTTCTTTGTGATCTGGAATTTCGGTTGGTGGATCTTCTTTATGGTGGTCACCGTGCTCAACCTGATTCATCCCTTTAGCATGGACTGGTGGTCGGGCTTCTGGCATGTCTACGTGTGGATCTACCTGGTCATCGGCGCGCCCATGGCCGTCGTATTTACCATCGGTGGCATTGCCGATTTGCGCGCGCTCTTTGTACAACTGAAAAGCGGTCCCCGCGACCATACTGATGATGGTCGGGTTGTTCGGCATGCCGACAATGAACCGGCGCCCTGCACAACAGAGCCGGTGATCCGATAACTTGCTGGCCAATAATATGGCGCATATAACTTTGAGGTTGATTACAATGCAAGTCACACAAAAGAAGAGTGCCTGGTTCGCCTATATTTTGACGTGCTGCATGCTTGGGGCACTGGTGCTTATTCCCCCGGCGTGCGCCGCGGACAACCTGGGGCGCTCCTTCACCAAATTGCGCACGCAGCACGAATTGACTGTTGGGTTCATCGGTGGCTCGATTACCAGTGGCGCCGGTGCGTCAAAAGCGTCAACGTGCTATCGCGCGCTCATTTGCCGCTGGTTGCGTGCGCAGTATCCTACCGCGAAATTCAACTTCATTAATGCGGCGATCGGTGGGACACCGTCAAATTTAGGCGCGTATCGCGCGACCCACGACCTGGCAGGCGCCGATCTGGTCTTTGTGGAATTCGCCGTGAATGATGATAGCCGCACCGATGCCGATATTCTCAGCACAGGGGAAGGGCTCATTCGCCATCTCTATGCCATGAACCCGAAGATCGATTTGGTTGTACTGGCAACCATCGATGTGAAAATGTACGGGTTCCCCTATACCGACTCCAAGAAACCGGCGGCCGTGGCGGACTGGATGCAACTCGCCGCGCATTACACGCTTGATGGCGTAAACAGCGTACCGTTTATCGATGTCGGGTATGAAGTGTGGAAGCTCGCCGCCCCGACCGCGGCGTGGTCAACCTATATCAATTGGGACGGCTACCATCCCGTCGATGCCGGGCATGCCGTGTATGCGAAGACAGTGACAGCGGTGCTTTCCGAACATGCGAATGACCAGGCCTTACCCGCGTTCACGAAGCTGCCGGCTCCGCTCTCTCCCAATCCGCCCCTGCATGGCGCCATCGTCGATTCGTCGCAGTTGACCTTAGGCAAAGCGTGGAGCTACGGCACGAGTTGGACCCCGCTGATCTATGGGAAGTCATCAGTGAGTAATACCGCTGGTGCGCAGATCGACTATACGTTCAGCAACAGTCCACAAGTCGGCATCTACTATGATTGCCCGCGGGTCGAACATAACGGCATAACCACGGGAACTTTTGACCTCTGGCTTGATGCGGGACCCAAAGTGCATATTTATAATGGCCCCAATGCCGGTGGCAAAAATGTAACCAACACCACATTCGACATCACGCTCGCGGGTAAAACGTTCACCGTCTATAGCGGCGGCGGGGTGAACCCAAATCCGGAAAACTACGAATGGGGCTACTTTTTTCGCCTCCTCGACGTGCCGCAAGATGGCAAAGCGCACACGTTGCATCTGCAGCTGACGGCCGGCACGCTTGGCGTCTTTGGCCTGCTCAATAATAGCGCCACCGTACCCGCCCCGCTACCGCTCGCGGTGATGAAAGGCGTCTACCCGGCCTGCTGGAGCGACTATTCCAAGGATCTGACCGAATTCAATGATTGCTTTGCGACAGACGGGGTCGCCATTGTGCTGCGTAAAAGCAGTGATGCGCTGGTCTTCAATAACGTTGACGGGGGCAAAAAGGCGGCGACCGCGCGCTTGCAGGTCCACTACTGTTGGCTCGCGCCCGTCAAGATTAATGTCTTGGTCAACGGCAACCGCATCGGCGATGGACCGGTATCATTGCCGGCCACGAATAAATGCGAAGCCTATTTCGGCAGCGATGCCCTCGCCTTCGGGAAGTGTGATCCCCGTGACGTCGCTCACGTCTACCAGGACTACACCATGGCGATCCCGCTGCAAAGCGGAGTCAACACCATCAAAATTTCGCCGGACAGCGACAACGACACCATTGTCATCGATCGCATCACGGTGACCAGCGCGCAGTAATGCGCAGCAGCACTGTGCTGGGTTCGGCCCTCACCCCAACCCCGCTCCCAAGTATGGGAGAGGGGCCACTGCGGGGCATGCCGAGCCTGGCGGTAGCAGACACCTCAGGAGTACATGAAATGATTGATCGCCTTTTGCGCTACACGCGCGTGTTACTTGTCCTCTGTTGCCTTGGCCTGCTTACGCATAATGCCGGCGCGCAGGCGGGTCGACCGCCGGTCAACGTGCTGGTGCTGGTGAATACGGCGATGTCGATTGATCCGGCCCTCGCGCAACAGCTCGCCCCGGAAGGCATCCAATTCGTCACCAGGAAGCTCGCTGACCCGTTGAGTGCGGAGATGCTGCGGCAATTCCACCTGGTCGTTATTGCCGACTGGGAAGGGCCAAAGATGGCCTACTACACGATGGAGTTCGTGCGCGATAATCTGAATATCCGGCGCAATCTCGATCTCATTCAGCAGTACATCAAGGACGGCGGCGGCTTCTTTTTCTCGCCGGTGGTCGGCGGTAC
>DASXVL010000095.1:0-2481 GCA_036504255.1 Armatimonadota bacterium
TTGGAATTCAAACCGGCGCGCAGTCCGGCTGCAACAAGCGCGACCGCCATCGCACTGGCGAAATTGATCGACAGTGCGCGCAGCGCCATGCGCGGGGAATTGGGCGACGACCATCTCGCCAAGGCGGCGCTGTCGCAAATCATCCAGGTGGGCACCTCGGCAGGCGGGGCCAGAGCCAAGGCTGCCATCGCCTGGAACCCGGCGACGAACGAAATCCGCGCGGGGCAATTCGAGGTGACCGAGGGCTTTGAACATTGGCTGTTGAAATTCGACGGCATGGGCAGCGACAAGGAACTGGGCGGTTCACAAGATTACGGGCGTATCGAATATGCCTACTTTCTCATGGCCCGCGCCGCCGGCATCACCATGTCCCCCTGCCGCTTGTTGGAGGAAAATGGACGCGCCCACTTCATGACGATGCGCTTTGACCGCAATGGGAATCGGAAGCACCATCTGCAGACACTCTGTGCCATGGCGCATCTGGATTATAAGCAAAAGGGCAGCCATGACTACAGCCAACTGTTCCTGACCATCAACCGGCTCCACCTGGGGTATGAGGCCTTGGAAGACGCCTTCCGGCGCATGGCGTTTAATGTGATGGCCGCCAATTGTGACGATCATACGAAAAATATCTCGTTTCTCCTGCGCGAGGGAAGCGCATGGGAACTCGCTCCGGCGTATGACATCACGCACGCCCATAACCCGGACGGCGAGTGGACGCACCAGCACTTGATGGCCGTCAATGGGAAGTTTGCCGAGATCACGCGCGCCGACTTGCTGACAGTCGCCGACCGCTTTGGCATCGGCACCGCGCCGAAGGTGTTGAAACAGGTGGGCGACGCGATAGCCGCCTGGCCGGATTTTGCCGCGCAAAGCGCAGTGCATCAGCACGAGGTGGACCGGATACGCGTGCACCATCGGCTATTATCTGCCTGACGGCTCCCCTTCCCGTGTTGCGCGTCGTGTTTGGTACAAGCACATCGGGTGTACACTCCCGAGCGTATATATATATATATTATATAACTCCGGGAGTGTACACCCGATGTGCGTGGTCCAAGCCAGCTATAACCGCTCCAATGCCTCTTCCAGCGTCCCATCCACCAGGTGCGTATAGATTTCCGTGGTGGCGATTTGCCGGTGCCCGAGGGCGCGTTGCACCACCAGCAAATCATTCGTCCGCGCGTACAGCCGCGTGGCAAAGGTATGGCGCAGGCTGTGTGGTGTGAGCGGTTTGTCGATACCGGCTTCCCGTAACCAGTAGTCTAGTCGGTAGGCGACCTGCCGTGGGGAGATGCGCGTGCCACGTTGACTGATGAACAGCGCCGGGCAGCATTCCGTGCCTTGTCGCACTCGCCATTTGAGATACGTCCGCAGCAGTCCACGCAGGCGTGTATGTAGGAATTTGACTTGCGGCACTCCACCTTTCGCTGAACGAATATGCAGGTGCTTGGCATCCAAGTCAACATCCTCGATCTTCAAATCGACCAATTCCTGCAGGCGGATACCAGTGCCCAGGAACACTTCCAATATGAGACGGTCCCGCTGGACGGCATCACCGGTGCGTCCCTGGAACTCCTTCCGCAAGCGAGTGATTTCTGCGTCGGTCAAGAAGGCTGGCGGCTTCCGATGGAGCCGCTGAGTCTGCATCTGTATGGCGGGATTCTCAGCCAGTCTGCCGGTCTGACTCGCCCAGGCGAAGAAGCGTTGCGTGGCTGCCTTCAGGCGATGCAATGTTGCCGGTGAACGGAGCGTGCCGCGACACGTACGTATAATCGCTTCATCGACAAGCGCTATGAATAAGTGATTGGTCGTGACTTCAACGGGCTGCAGGATCGGCGTCTGCCGTAGGAGGACTCCGGCCAGCAAACGTAACTCCCGCTCATACACCACGCGTGTCTTCTCTGACCGCCCCTGTGCTTGTTGTGCCTCCTGGAAACCGACCAGCCAGCTTTCCCCCACATCGGGCAGTATTATTGTTTGTCCCATAGCGTCCTCCCATGCGGGTGACTACGCCATCGCCATGGTCTTGATCGAGCCATAAATGTCGAATGAAGGAACACCAGAGGTTGGACAGATTCGCAAACGGAATGAATATCTGGAGACATGCCAACCCGTGAAGATCACCCATGCCATCCAGAAAGCCTTCACGGACACCGGAACGCTGGACGGCGAAATCGCCAAACGGCTCTCGGAGCAGGTGGTCGAGTGAGTCCATCGACACTGGACCGGACGCATCCCTGGGGTGGAGGATGTGCAAAACCTCGTAGAAACGGTGCTCATGGAGGCTGGCTATCCGGACGTCGCACGCGCCGATATCTTCGTGCCTCGACCATGGCATCGAACCAAGTGGGTAATTCTCCTTCAATTGAGACGCCAAATCATACAACGCTGGCCATCGGACTTCAATTCCCTTGTTATGATGATGCCAAAACGTACCGAGACAGAGTAGCGCTGTCAAGCATGTATTGATGGAGCCTGATT
>DASXVL010000096.1:0-2142 GCA_036504255.1 Armatimonadota bacterium
CGAACGCTACCGCATATGCGGAACTCCGGGCCGACGGGATTACCGAGTAAGCGAGGACATGATGACAGAGCCGATTATGACGGATACTTGGACCGGCACCAGCATGACGCTAAGCGGCGGCGTGCGCCAAACCGTGACTGCCGCGGAAGTGGTCTCCGAGGTCGCGCGTATTCCACACGGCCTGCTGCTGACGATGCGCACCACCGTCTGGGGCTACGACCGTCCGGAGGAGTTTGCTGACCGCGAGAACCTGCGGAAACGTATCGGCGCGGGTGAGCCGCTCTACTACCGCCTGCGCTTCTACCAGCCGGGGGTGGTGCGCATCGAATTGCTTGATGCCGAAGGGCTAGCGACTGAGAAACGCAACTTCTTTCTCGCGGAGCTGACGCCGCTCGATTTTACTGTCAGCGCGGAGGATGAGTTTGCTGTCGATATCGCCTTTGGGGACTTCCGCTTTCATATCGAAAAGGGGACACGTGGCCGCGGATACTTCCGCTTTTCCGTACTGGATGCCGATGGCAACTGTCACTTCGAGACGGAAAATCAAGATGACGGGATGGTCTTGTTCAACTATCCGCCGGGGAAGCGAACGGACCAGGCGACCGGAGCATCCTGGTTTCGCGAAAGTATTGCGCTGCGTCCGGAAGAGAAGATATACGGTTTCGGCGAAAAATTCCATCCCCTGGATAAGCGCAATCGCGACGTGCGCATCTGGCAAACCGACGCCGCGGGGTGCCTACGCGATGCCGCGTACAAGAATATTCCCTTCTTTCTCTCCAGTCGCCGGTATGGCGCGCTCTTCAACAGCCCGCGCGCCATGCGTTTCGAGGTCGGATCGCAGGATTGTTCCAGCATTGGCGCGGACGTCTTTGATGACCGGGTGGATTACGTGCTCATGCCCGCGCACGATTTGCAGAGCGTGTTACGCGACTATGCAGCCTTGACGGGCCAGCCCACGCTCCCGCCACGTTGGAGCTTTGGGCTGTGGATGAGTAAATGCACCTATAGCTCGGAGACCGAGTTGGATGAGGTGGTGGGGAAGTTTCGCGAATACGATCTCCCGCTCACCACCATGCACATCGACACCGGCTGGTTTGATGTGATCTGGCTTTGCGACTGGCAGTTTAATAGCGAGCGCTTCCCCGACCCAGCTGCGATGGTCAAACGCTACCGCGACGATGGCTTGCGCATCAGTCTGTGGCAATTGCCCTATGTGAATGCCGGGGGCGCGGCGCATCGCAATCCGGCCTTCGATGAGGGACGCGACGGCGGCTATTTTGCCCTCGATGACGCTGGCGAGATCTATGTCGCGCGGGATCAGGCGAAGGATACTCCCCTCGAAGGCGTCATTGACTTTTTCAACCCCACGGCGCGCCGTTGGTATCAGAGCAAAATTCGTGCGCTCCTGGAGATGGGCATTTCCGCGATCAAGACCGATTTTGGCGAGAGCGCCCCCTGCAAGGCGCACTACCAGCACATCGACGGCGCCGATATGCACAATCTGTATCCCCGGCTGTATAACGAGGCCGTCTGGGAGGTGTTCCAAGAAGGCTACGCGCAGCAACCCATCACCTGGGCGCGTTCCGCCACGGTGGGGTGTCAGACCATGCCGGTACATTGGGGCGGCGATCCCAGCGCGCTCTGGCCGCATTTGGCCGGGTCGCTCTGGGGCGCTCTCTCCTTCGGCCTCTCCGGTGGCCTCTTCTGGAGCTGCGACATCGGGGGCTTCGGCGGCGCGCGGCAGCCGGATGAGGAACTGTACACGCGCTGGCTACAATTTGGCGCCTTTAATTCGCACATGCGCGTGCACGGCAATATGGAACGCGAGCCGTGGAAGTTTGGCGAAACCGCGTTGGCGGTCTTTCGCAAATTCACCAAGCTGCGCTATCGGCTGCTGCCGTATCTGCTCTCCGAGGCGCAGTATGCCGTGGAGACGATGCGCCCGATGATGTGCGCCATGCCGCTGGCCTTTCCCGATGATCCGATCTGCGAAGGGATTGGCGATCAATATATGTTCGGGCGTGCCTTGCTCATCGCCCCACTGCTCACGGCGGGGGGGACACGACGCGTGTACCTGCCGGCGGGCACCTGGTTCGATTTTTGGAGCAAGGAAAAGATCAGCGGCGGACGCTATATAAATGT
>DASXVL010000097.1:0-1815 GCA_036504255.1 Armatimonadota bacterium
AGCACAGTTTGGAAGGGTTCGAGCGCAGCGAGTCCCGCCGTTCCCAACCGGCCTGCGGGAGAGCGGATCTCGCGCGGCCGAACCCTTCCAAGCAGTGCCGTAGCCCCTTCGTCGCTATTACCGCCGGAAAGTAGTGCTATATGCCGCCAATCATAACGCTCGAAGATGTCGCCGTTGACCGGACCAGTGTGTTCGAAGGTAAGCCGCGTACCCTGCGCATCCTCAGCGGGGTGCAGGTAGCCATTCCGCGCGGGGGTCGCCTGGCCATCATCGGCCCGTCCGGCGCGGGGAAAACCAGCCTGTTGCGCCTGTTCAACCGTCTGGACGATCCCGTGCTCGGACGCCTCACGCTGGACGGGCAGGATCTCCGCCAGATTGACCCCATTGCGCTGCGACGCCGTGTCGGCATGGTCTTTCAGCAGCCGTTCCTTTTTCCTCTCACAGTCATGGAGAATCTCGCCTATCCGCTGCGCTTAATCAACCGGCAGCTTACCCACGCTGAGGCGGAAGCCTTGCTGGGGGAATTTGCCTTGCCGGCGGATTTTCTTTCGCGCTCCGGGCAACAACTCTCCGGCGGACAACAGCAGCGTGTCGCGGTCGCGCGCGCGTTGGCGTTGCGCCCCGAGGCGCTCTTGCTTGACGAGCCGACCTCTGCGCTTGATGAGGAGAGCGCCGGTGTTATGTTGGCGGCGCTGCTGCAACGTAACGCGGAGGCGGGATTAACGCTGATTATGGTCACGCACTCGCCGGACGTGCTGCGGCGTTTCCAGGGTGAGGTGCTGTTGCTGCGTGATGGGCGCGCCGAGCTCTATCCCGACGCGGAGTCCGCCCTGGGGGCGGTCGACCGCGCGAAGATTCGCATGGAGTAACCGATGGAACACGTCATCCCGGTAGGATATCTTGATCTGCTCATCGCCTTCCCGCTGGTGCTCGGCAGCCTGCTGCTCTCCTGGCAGTTCGGGTTGGGGTTGCAGCGCGACATGCTGCTTGGCGCGCTGCGTACCTTCGTGCAGTTGGCGGTGACCGGCTATGTGCTGCTGTGGATTTTCGCGCGCAGCGGCGCGGGCGAATGGTACTGGGTGCTGCTCGCGCTGGCGGTGATGCTCGGGGTGGCCGTGCACACCGCACAGGGGCGCATGACGGAAGCGCTGGCGGGCAAGGCGTGGGTGTTCGCGGTGGCCATTGTCGTCGGCAGTCTCATCGTGCTCGCCTATGTGCTGGCGCTGGTGCTGAAAATCTCACCCTGGTATAACGCGCGCTATGTCTTGCCGCTGGCGGGCATGATTATCGGCAATGCGATGACGGCCGGGACGCTGGCGGTGAGCCGCTTTGCCGGTGACCTGCGCACGCGTCGTTTGGAAGTGGAAACCGCGCTCGCGCTGGGGGCCACGGCGGCGCAAGCGGTAGCGCCCATTCGCCGCGATGCCTTGCGCACGGCGATTATCCCCAGCGTCAACGGCATGCTGGTGGTGGGCATCGTGTCGCTACCGGGCATGATGACCGGGCAGATTCTCGCCGGGCAAGACCCGACGCAGGCGGTGCATTACCAGGTCGTCGTCATGTATATGATCACCGCGGCGGCGGCGTTTACCAGCGTGATCGGCGTGGTGGCCGCCATTCGGCAAACATTTACCGCCGCACAACAGTTGCGTCTCGCGGAAGAGTAACCGGGGTGTGACAGTTCCGTCCCTCTCCTCGGTGTAGCGCGCGCCCCATATGCACTAAAATAAGGCATTTCGACAGCCTCGATCGTTGTGGTTACATGCGTTGCTCCCGGTGTGAATGAACGTGGTCAATGGATATTTTCATGCCTTC
>DASXVL010000098.1:0-3528 GCA_036504255.1 Armatimonadota bacterium
TGAGCGGTTGTGGTGGCGGGAGTGATGCGCCTGTGAATACCGGACAAGCGTCCTTTACCTTTACCTGGCCTGCCACCAACGTGGATACACCGGGTTTGGTTAATTTACGATCAGCCCAGAGCTTGCGGGTCGAGATTCTGTTTGGGACCACATACGTCGATCATGTGCTCGTGAATCGTCCTGCCGACGGTCAAAGTCAGACGACCATATCGACAATCACGGGACTCCCCGTTGGCGATTACCGCTTTACGGTCTCGGTCTTCGATACCGTGAATGGCGCAGGCAATGCGCTGGCGGAAGCGGCGGGCGTGGTGACAGTTGCCGTCGAAACACCCGCGGCGAAAACATTGGCGACGGGAGATGCCGATCATGTCATGCTTTCGCCACGGAATGTCACGCTGGCGGTCAACGGTACGGTGCAACTCACAGCGTTTGCCATGACGCCGACACATGCGATCCTGTTGGTACCTGTTGGCACGACCTTTACCTGGATATCAGACACACCCGCCGTCGCCACGGTGGATGCCACTGGGCGTGTCACCGCGTTAACGACTGGAACGGCAACGATCAACACCACTGTTACGCTCGGAGGCACGGCATATACCCCCATGTCTCCGGCAACGATTACCGTGAATTGAAAAGGAGGACACATATGAAACGCATGATCTTGCTGGTGACCGTGTTTGCCAGCATCGTAATCACTTCCCTGGCGTATGCCCAGGGATCCGGACAGTTGAAAAAGGTCCGGATCGGCACCGGACCGGGAGCCTGCCTTGCGCCGGCATTCGTGGCGTATGAAAAAGGCTTCTTCAAGCAGGAAGGCCTGGATGCGGAACTGGTGCCTCAAGACTTTGACGTGCAGAAGGACGCGCTGGCAACCGACAAAATCGATGCGGCCTTGGGATTGCTGGACAAGTGGCTGAAACCCTTGGAACAAGGTCTGGATGCCAAGTTCACGGGAGGCTTGCATCACGGCTGCATCCAACTCCTGGTACCGGTGAATTCTCCCATCAAATCCGCCAAGGACTTGAAAGGGAAACGCATCGGCGTGCCGGTGATCGGTGATGGGCCGACGACCTGGACCTCGCGCGTGCTGGTCACGCAAAAGCTCAACCCCCGGAGAGATGTTACCTGGCGCGCATTTCCGCAAGCGGAATTACCGTTGATGTTGCAACGCGGTGAAGTGGACGCCATCAGTCTTGCCGATCCATTCGGAGAACTGGCGGTTCAACATGGACAGGCACGAGTATTGGTGAATCAGGCGAAAGATCCGGCCTGGAAAAATCAGTATTGCTGTCTGGTGCTGATTAACGGCAAACTCGCTAAGCGTGATCCACAGACAGCCGCGGCCATCACCCGTGCGCTGTTAAATGCCGCGCTCTGGGTACGCGATAATCCCGAGGGGGCGGCTAAGATCGAGGTGGAAGGCAATTACGTCCCCAGCAAGAATGTCGAATTGCTTGCCGGATTGTTGAAATCGTACAACTATACGCCTTCGGTAAACGGTGGGTATAACGCGGTGCTGAACTCCGCCAAGCAGTGCAAAACGGCCGGTATTCTGGATGACGCAACCGACCCGACACGTCTGGCGAAAGCAGTATTCCTTCGCTTACCGGGAATCCCCAAGCAGTTTAAATAAGGTGTCGAGCAGCGGATGGGCACGGGTAGGATACCGTCGCCCATCCCTGATGCCTGGTAAGGAGGAATTATGAGCCTAAGAACCGATAAAGTTGTGCCCGGACGCGAGGAACGCCTTGGCGCAGGCATCGCCTTTGGCGGGTCGGCCTGCGCGTTGGGCAAGAGTAAACCCGGCTGTCTGAAGCATGCGGAGCGTGAATTCTCGCAGTCCGGCTTATGCCAGATGCTGCCGATGTTAGGCATGCTGCTCACACTGCCGGATACAGCAGTGATTGTGCATGGTGGGCTGGGCTGCTCCGGACCGGGCATCAATATGAATTCCAGCAACATTCGCCTGCGCAATATGCAGCGCGGGGTGGCGAAAGATCCGGATACCCGGTGGATTTCGTCGAATCTGACCGAATATGAAGTCATTCATGGCGGTGGCGACAAGCTGGATGAGGCTATTCGTACGATTCATACGCGCTTTCAGCCGAAATCGATCATCGTTATGCAGACGTGCACGCCGGCGATTATCGGGGACGATGTCTCGACCATCGTCGATCACCTGCGCGAGGAACTCGACGTACCGATCTTGCTGGCCTGTTGCGAAGGTTTCCGCACGAAAGTCTGGGCGACAGGGTATGATATCGCCTTCCATGCGCTCGTGCATGGCTTCATCGAGCATGACAAGGAAGGTCGTCCCTCACGCAAGGCGCCCTGGCAACCGGGACAGCGCCCGCGTATCAACCTGATTAACCTGGCATCACTGGGGAAGCCGGACGAAGACGAGATCACGCGCATGCTCAACGCCATCGGCATTGACGTGAGCATCGGACCGAATTACGCCACGCGTGAAGAATTTCGCCGGATGACGCAGGCCGATCTCACCGTCAGTATCTGCCCGACACATGACGACTACTTCGTGCATTACCTGCAGGAAGAATACGGTATCCCGGCGGTGCTGCGCGATATGCCCATCGGTTTGGAGAACACGCGCAATTGGTTGCTGGACATCGCACGGCACTTCGGGCTGGAAGCGGCAACCGAGCAGTTTATCGCGGACGAAACCGCCAAAGCCCAGCAAGCGGTACAATCCTTCTTGCCGGTGTTGCAGGGAAAGCATGCCTTTTTCAGCGCAGGGGAATTCCGCGCGCTGGTCACCGCCAGTCTCTTCCAGGAACTGGGCCTGGAGGTAGTGGGACTCCGCTCCTATCATCATGATGACTTCGGCACCCCGTTCTACGCCAAACTGGTGCAAGGACAGGACGGGAAAGATTTCCCGGTCGATATCGCCAATTTCCAGCCGTTCGAACTGACCAACTTGCTCACCCGCATCCAACCGGACCTTTTTGTCGGCCATGTCACGGATAACGTCTGGGCGGCGAAGCTGGGATTGCCGACAATGACGATCTTCCGCATCTTCGATACCTATACCGGTTACCGTGGGTACTACGAAGTGGCGCGTAAAGCCGCGCGCGTGCTGCGCAATCCCGCCTTCAACCGCAACCTTTCCGTCAATGCCGTGCCAATGTATCGGCAGGAGTGGTATGCCGAAGATCCCTTTACCTATATCAAACCCGGACAGGAGGTGGCCTGATGTCGACGGTTATCGAACAACCGCGCTATCAATGCGCATTGGGCGGCGCGTTGGCGACGATCAGCGCCTTGCCGCGGACCAGCGCCATAATCCACGCATCGCCGGGTTGCGGGTCGAGCACCGACGGCGCGGCGATGCTGGGCAGCGGCTATTGGGGGCCGACCTACTGCAATGGTCGCGGAACGCCAAGCTCCAACACCCTGGAACGTGAGGTGATCTTTGGCGGTGAAGATCGATTGACCGAGCAGATCCGCGCCACGTTGCGGATCATCGACGCGGATCTCTACGCCGTCATCACCGGGTGTATGACG
>DASXVL010000099.1:0-2730 GCA_036504255.1 Armatimonadota bacterium
GTGGCCGAGCGGTTTAAGAGGCGGCGGTCTTGAAAACCGTTGACGTGTCAAAGCGTCCAGGGGTTCGAATCCCTTCCCCTCCGCCACTACCCTCTACCAGTACCCTCGGTGACTCATTCCCCTATTGCATAGCCAGCAATGCTTTAAAGTCCTCCGGATTCGACGATTTGAGAATCGCCTGCTCCAGCGAAATGCGTTTTTGCAGCACGAGTTGCTTGAGCGCATTATCGAGCGTTTGCATGCCATATTTCGCGCTGGCTTGCAGCACGCTGCTCATCTGGTGGACTTTGCCTTCACGAATCAAGTTGCGGATTGCCGGTGTACAGATGAGAATTTCTTGCGCGCAGGAACGGCCTTTCCCGTCGAGGTTCGGTATCAGCGTCTGCGTGAGAATGCCTTCCAGAGTATTGGACAGCTGACTGCGAATCTGCTCCTGCTGATGCGGGGGGAAGACGTCGATAATACGTTCGATGGTCTGTGCGGCACTGGTGGTATGCAAGGTCGCAAACACCAGGTGTCCGGTTTCCGCGGCGGTGACCGCGGCCGCAATGGTTTCCAGATCACGCATCTCCCCGATGAGGATGACGTCCGGGTCCTGCCGCAGCACGTGGCGGAGGGCGGTGGTGAACCCTTCGGTATCCGAGCCGACCTCGCGCTGGGTGACGACACTCATTTTATTGCGGTGCAAAAATTCTATCGGGTCTTCGATAGTGACAATATGCGAGCGCCGCGTGCGATTGATCTCGTCGATCATCGCCGCCAGAGTGGTCGATTTCCCTGACCCGGTCGGGCCGGTCACCAGCACCAGTCCGCGCGGACGCTCGGTCATTTCAAAGACGACATGCGGCATTTTGAGCTTATCGAGTGTCGGCATTTCATCCGGAATGGTGCGCATGACCGCACCCATCGAGCCGCGTTGCCGGTGCACATTGACACGGAAGCGCGACACGCGCGGGATGCTGTAGGCAAAATCCAATTCCCAATGCCGCTCAAAATCGGTTATTTGCACATCTGATAGCACCGCGTAGATCATGATTTGGACGCTGCTTGGCGTGAGCATGGGAAATGGCATGGGGAGCAGTTCGCCGTCCACACGCATCATGGGTGGTGAGCCGACCGCCAGGTGCAAGTCTGACGAGCGGTGTTCCAACATATGAAAGAGTAACTGGTCGATGGACAGCTCATTCGGGTCCATCGTGGAGGGATCGAGCGGTGCCGTGATTTGCTGGGTATTGGTAAAAAACGCGGCCATTGCACGGTCATCTTCGCGTTGCGCTGGTGTTTTAGCCACGGTTTGTTGTGGGATATAGGCCTTGTTGATGGAGGCAACGATATCGCTCAATGGGGCGACGACCGGCGACACTTCCATGCCAATGAGGTTGCGTAGTGTGGCGTGAGCGACTTCGTCCATCGGATTCGCCATTGCGACGATCAGTACCGCGCCTTCCGTGCGCACGGGCAGACATCCGTAGGTGCGGCATGTTTCTTCGGGTACCTTCGCAACCACCAGCGGGTCGGCGAGTATCGTTTTCACATCGAGCATCGGCAACTGGAGTTCCCGCGAAATTGCCAGCGCTAATTCCTCGTACGTGAGCAATCCATCATCAACCGCCACCTGCCCGAGCCATTCTTGTAGCGTGCGGGCGCGACCGGTGAGCCCGTCCAACACGGTGGTCGGGAACAGATTTTGTCGCTCAAGGAGTTTCGCCAGCTGTTGATTCGTGGTCACAAAATCCGTGGTCATATGCCATCCTTCTTGCCTTTATCCGCGAGCAGCTAGTACCGAATAGGCACTACCTTGCTTCGCACGGTGCGCCTAATAAGCTATTCCACACACCGGAACGCATTTTGCCATACGTTTGGATCAGCGGCGATTTATGTGCCGGAATTGATGCGCACTTGGACTTGCCATCCCGTAATATCGGTATCCGCGTCCGGCGATGTATTTTCCAAGGGGCCGTAGGCGGGTTCCTCGGGTGCGGGCTCAATGCCACTGACCCATTGGTGCGAGGTCAGGAGTGATTCAATATTGAAGTATTCACGGCCGGTACGTCCGAAACCATCATACGATTTCCCGAGATCCGTGGCATCAATGGACGTCATCGTAATCCAGTTCAACTGAATGACCTGTGTCGGATTCGTACCAATAATGGGATCAAAAAAGCGTTGATCGATTTCCACCCACAGCCGGTCGCCGGTATAGCCGGCATTCACCGGACGACCCACGAATTGCCCATTGCGATAAAACGCGAATGAGCCCCCGGAAAACACCATATAAAACGGCGGCTCTTTCACCTGCCCACTCGGCAAATTGGAGATCGTCCCCCACCCGTTCGTATAGCCATACCCCGCAACGACCGGCACCGGGCCTGTCGCTCCGGTCGCATCGAAGCTCAAGGCCAGAAAATAATAATCAGAGGGGTTGATAGTGCCCCGTACGGTGATTTCACTGTACAGTGTGCGTGGCGCGATTCCAGGATTAACCTGACCAGTGGGGAAACGCGCGCACCCGGACCCAAGGAGCGTAAAGAAAAGAAGGAATATTATCCCAAACAGGTACCGCATGATTCTCCAATGCTGTGTACGGGAACAAGGATTCCTGATACCCTATCCGTATTATACCGTGATGATCATGCCAACGCCAGTACAAACGACGACAGTTATTCCGCAGGCCGCCTGCCCCATCCCCTTGCGCGCGTGGGTCTTGCCGCCGCTTGGCGGCTTTCTTTT
>DASXVL010000100.1:0-7792 GCA_036504255.1 Armatimonadota bacterium
GTCATTGCGGAACGTACCGGAGTGCTGACGGTTGCGGACTTTCGCCCGCGCGACATGGCGGCTGGTGGACAAGGGGCGCCGTTGGTGCCTTTCGTCGATGCCTTGCTCTTTCATGACCCGGCGCGGGACATCGCCGTGCAGAATATCGGCGGCATCGGCAATGTCACCTGGCTGCCACGCGAAGGCGCGCTGTGCGCATTCGACACCGGCCCGGGTAATATGCTTATCGATGCGCTGGTGGCGCACTACGGGCGCGGCATGTTCGACCGCGATGGAGAGATGGCGGCGGCGGGGCGCGTGGATGCGACACTGCTCGCCACACTACTGCAGCACCCGTATTTCCGACAGCCGCCGCCGAAATCGACCGGACGTGAGTGCTTCGGCGCTCCCTATGCGTGCGAAGTGCTGCGGCAAGCACAGGCGCGTGGATTGTCGCCGGAAGATACCGTCGCCACAGCGACAGCGTTGACCGCCGCGAGCATCGCGCGCGCCTATCGTGATTTTCTCCCACACGTTGATGAGGTCATCGTGTGTGGTGGGGGCAGCTATAACCCGACGTTGCGCGCCATGCTGGCGGCGCGCCTGCCCGGTGTCGCCGTCGTCACGCTGGAGGCGCGCGGCATGTCGAGCGAAGCCAAGGAAGCTGTCGCCTTTGCCGTGCTCGGGCACGCGACGCTGTGCGGCGTGCCCGCCAATGTGCCGGCAGCGACAGGTGCATCGCGTCCGGTGATTCTCGGGAAAATCGTGCCGGGGGCGGCGCGCCGGGAATTCGTCCCCTGAGACAAAAAATTTAGTTTCCCATAATGGGATGTGTACTTGCGGGCAATGCGGGAACACTTTATACTAAGTGATGGATGATGAGTCCAAAAGGAGAGTTGTACGCATGACGCAGCCGCGCAGTAAAGTGACTTTGGTAACCGATCTCGACGAGATCATGCAGGATATGGTGCCGCAACCCGTGTTGATGGTGCGCCCACGCATGAATCGTAAGCACCCAGATCAGCGGATGCATATGACGGCCGAGGTGGTGGATCTCACCACACTGAACTTGGCAAAGATGCAAACATTCGAGATTCTCTGATACGCTTTGTATAAATAATCGAACGCCCCGAGAGCATGCTCCCGGGGCGTTCGCGTATGGGATATTTGATGCGCGATGCCGGAACAGTCATCAATCCGAAAGAGGGAGAGAGACATGCTAGACAGGGACGACACACCGAAAACACGTTTTTTCTGGTCGGAGTGGTTTCGCGGTCAATCGTTTGCGACGCTTTCCGTGGTCTTTGCGTTGCTCTCGTTTGTCGATTTGCTCGCCACGCTGCGCATGATGCCCTTCGGCGTCAAGGAGGGAAACGCGCTCGCGAACTCCACGCTCATGCGTTATGGCCCCGTAGGCATGATCGCCTGGAAGATCTTGCTGGTCGCCCTGGTCATCCTGACCATGCGCATGGTGGACCGCACGAATCCCGCGCTGGCGCGGGGTGTCCTCTGGGGCGGCATCCTGCTCATGGCGGTTATCGTGCTGATCCACCTGGCGCTCATCAGCGGTATGGCGGAAGGGTTCGGCTGGTTCTAGCAGCGGTTACGCCCAGGCGCCAACCGTCCGCACTTCATCATAGAGGGCGATGATATTCTCCGGATCGACGTTCGGCTGCATGACGTGCGATGGGGCAAGAATAAAGCCGTCCGGCCCTAATTCCTCCACGCGCTGTCGCACCTCGGCGCGTACCTGCGCCGGCGTGCCGGTCGCCAACGTTTGCTGCGTATCGATCGCGCCATGAAAACAGAGATCCTTGCCGAATTCCCGCTTCAGCCGCACGGGGTCCATGCCCGTGGCCGAGGTTTGGATCGGATTCAGCACTTCCACGCCCGCCGCGATAAAGAGCGGCACCATCGCGAAGATCGCGCCGCAACTGTGGTGGTACCCGTGCGTGCCATGCTGCCGCCCCAGCGCATAGTGCCGCTGCAGGCTGGGCATAAACATGCGCTCGATCACGTCCGGGCCCATCAAGAGACTGATTTGCGACCCATAGTCATCGCCACAGCCGATGAGATCGATCATCCCTGGGTAGAGCGCGAATAAGCGCTGCAAGCATCCGAGTGAGAACTGCTCCGCCTTGGCGATAATCGCCTCGGCGATCCCTGGCTCGATCAGCAGGTCGATCATCATTTGTTCCATACCGCGCATCGACCACGGAATGCCGAAGGGGAAAATATAGCCCATTTCCAATACCACGTTATCGCCCTTTAGGGCCAACGGATCGATACCGGACGGCATGGCGGGGAAGACCACCTCTTCCGGCGTGGGCCAATCATAACGTTCAATATCCGCCACCGTCTCCGCCGCCGCTAACGGATATTCCGTGATCTCCCAATACTCCGCCCCGTTGACAACCTGCAGTTCACGTTTCACCCCCCAGATATCGGTGCGTACCGTCGCGGGGTCGTGCGCATGGCGCGCCTCGCGCTCCGGCAGTCTGGGGCGGTCGCCCAACAGCGACCAGAGTGAGGTGAAGCGATTGCAGCCGAAATAGTCCGCCAAGTCGGCATCATCGGCCACGCCCAGCGTCTGGCGTAAACGCCGTTGGGTCTCTTCACGCGCATCAAACGTATAGGGCAACCGTGACGGCGTACGCCGTGTGATCGCCGCGAGAAGTTCGGAACGGTTGGACATCATGACCCCCATTTACCGTGTGAGTTAAGCGTGCCTACAGTCAACGGTTTGTTAACGATGGTAATTCTGCCTTACAGCGCTATGTTCCTGTAAATAACCATAGCGGCTGTCCTGCATAGTAGGTGTCCGCGGCCCTGCATTGCCTGCTAAGGACTGTCGGTTGCGCTGGTGTCAGCAGCACCGTTTGGAAGCCGATGCAGGGCCGCAGCCCGGAGTCGCGCTCAGCCTGCCACGAGAGGCAGGTCCGGAGATGTACTGTCGGGAGGCTGAGCGCGACTTCGGTCGGCTTCCAGACAGTGCTACTCCCGAATGGCGAGTAGCACTGAGTCAATGACCTGTTGAATTTCACATACACGTAGGGGGACGGGTCATGCGACCCGTCCCCCTACGCCGTTCTATATTGTGTCAGGATACCGACCTATTCCGTGGTCTCACCGGGCTCAACTGGGGATTCTTCCGTCGCAGGCGTAGCTTCCTCGCTCGCCTTGGCTTTGGTCGTGCGCCGGGTCGAGGTCCGACGTGGGCGGCGCGGCTTGACCTCAGCGACCGGGGCTTCCTCGGCCGGTGCGATGGTTTCCGGAGCGACTTCCGGCGCTGCCGGAGCGGGCGCTTCGACTTCCGTGATCGCCGGTGCGGCCTCGCTTACGACCTCGGCTGGCGCTTCTGCTGGCGCTTCTGCTGGTGTCTCGACGCGCGGTGTACGGCGGCGCGACGCGCGGCGTGGTTTCGGTTTCGGCTCTTCCGCCGGCGTTTCCGTCACGGGAGCCGCTTCCTCTACCAGCGGTGTTGCCGTCTCGGGCGCCGTTTCCGTGGGAATCGCTTGCAGGAAGCCGAGCATGGCCTGCGCGGCTTCTTCCGGTGTGATCACTTCGAGCACCGGCTCCTGGACCGGGAGCAGCGAAAGGTTCGCATGCTCCGGTGCGGTTTGCGTGCTCTCGCGCCGTCGTCGGCTATTCCGCCGTCGTCGTGTCGCCCCTTCCGCGGTCGCGGGGGCTTCACTGCTAGGTGTCTCTTCCACCGGCGGGAGTTCGGTAGTGGATGTCACCGTTTCCTCGGTACCAGATACGGCGGTCTCCTCGGTTGTCCCCTCGGCGACGCGGGTGCTGCCGCCACGCCCACGACGGCGACGACGGCGGCGGCGTGCACTGGCAGCGGTCAGTTGGACCTCGCCGGGTTCGCCGGCTTGCTCGGCGACGGTTTCTTCCGGCGCGACGGCCTCGATCGCACTGGGGACGACCGTTTCTTCAACGGGGGTCGCTTCCTCAACACGCGGGGCTTCCTGGGCGCCACCGCGCTTGCGGCGTCGGGTATTCTGGCGTCGTCCGGGTGCCGGTTCGGCGGCGGCAGGCGTCACGGCGATCGCCGCCTCTTCCTCTTCGTTGACCGCCATGGCCGCTTCGGCCGTCGGTGAGAGCAAGGACAACCCGCTGGGCGGGGTCATGGAGCGCTCATCACGCAGGTACGGGGGTAAAATCGATTCCGGCACCAGCGGCGGGCGCTGCATGGCGATGGTTTTGCCATCGGTGCGAATACCGCGCAGTTCCACGGAGAGCGGTTCGGCCATGGCCAACGACGTCCCCGTCTTTTGAATGCGTAGTTTGACCCGCGCGCCCACCGGGGCGTCGAGATCGGGCACCACGACATACTGATCTTTTGCCAACACGAGCGGCGAGAGGGAGACTTCCGGGTCGGGGTTGACCACTTGGCCTTCGACGACTTCGCCCTCTTCCAGCAGTTGTACCGCCAGCAACGCTTGCTCCAGCGTCAGGCGTTCCAAACGGTAGGTATTCGGGTGGCAGTCTTCCTCGGTGCGCAGGTAGACGGGGCGTTCCAAATAGGCTTCCAGATCGCGTTGCGCTTCCCCTTCGTAGCCGAGCATGCTGGCGATGACGCGCGGATGCGCGGTGAGCATGTAGGCTTCCGTCCCCGGGTGTTCCACCGAGCTGGCCGCCAGTTCGCGTTCGATGCGCAGGGCCATCGTCAGCGCGTTCTGCACGCGTCCGATGCCGCTGCAATAGGGGCACGGCTCGGTAAGCAGGCGGACGAGGCTATCTCCGGTGCGCTTGCGCGTCATCTCCACCAGGCCCAACGACGAAATGCTGTGCACCTTGATCTTCGCGCGGTCGCGCTTCAGTGCTTCATCAAAGGCTTTCATCACCTGCTGGCGGTGCTTGGGGTTATCCATGTCGATGAAGTCAACGACGATGATGCCACCCAGGTCGCGGAGGCGGAGTTGCCGCGCCGCCTCTTCCGCCGCCTGCAGGTTGGTCGTTAGCACTGTTTCCGCGAGTTCTATCGAACCGACAAAGCGTCCGGTATTCACGTCGATAGCCGTCAGCGCTTCGGCTTGATCGATAATCAAGGAGCCGCCGGACGGCAGCCACACCTTGCGGCGCAACGTCCGTTCAATCTCCGGCTCGATATTGAACGCATGGAAGATCGGCATCGGCTCATTATAGAGAAAGACACGACTCTTCATGCGTGGGGCGAGCATGCCAACCATTTCCAGCACGTTCTCGTAGGTGGTGGGCGAGTCCACTACCAGGCGATTGACGTCGCGGGTGAAGGCATCGCGAATCACGCGGAAGATGAGGGTGAGGTCGCCATGCACCAGGGAGGGTACCGGCGAGGAACTGGCCTTGGCTTCGATACGGCGGGCCATGTCGATGAGGAAGGTGATGTCCTGCCGCAACTCCTCTTCCGTTTTCCCCTCGGCCTCCGTGCGTACGATGAGGCTGTAACTCTCGGGGCGCAGTTCGGTGGCCAGGGCGCGCAAGCGTTGCCGCTCTTTGGGGTCTTCGATTTTGCGCGACACGCCGACGTAGGCGCCGCTGTTCAACATGAGGACCATGTAGCGGCCGGGCAGCGAAAGGCGGGTGGTGATGCGTGCGCCTTTGGTGCCCATCGGGGCGCGAACAACCTGGGCGAGAATTTCCTGATTGTTGTGGAGCAATTGCGTGATGGGAGGAATATTGGTGCGGCTGATGCGGCCGTGTCCCTGCTCTTCATCCACGTCGGGGATGACATCGGAGGCGGCCAGGAAGGCGTTGCGCTCGATGCCGATATCGACGAAGGCGGCGTCCATGCCTTTGAGCACCTTGGTGACCCGGCCGCGGTAGATGTTACCGACGATCTTCGGTTCACGCTCGATGTGCAGTTCCATCAGCCGGCCGTTTTCCATGATCGCCACGCGCGATTCCATCTCGCCGGCATTGATAATAATCTCTTTAGTCATGTAGAAACCTTTAGTCGGTTCCACTCAGGGAACCGCGGTGTGAGATAGGCCGGACTCTCGATCCTTGCGGAGAAAGTACGGCCAGGCCAAAGCGCTAAGTGTTTGGGCCGCCTGACCGGACACGGCCGGGACAGGCAAAAAATCTCAGGTCCGTCGCCCGCCGCGCGGAGGCGATGGGTGGCGCCAAGCAGCACGCTGCAGGGCCACACGGTGAATCTGTATCCCGCCAGACTGCGGGGAAAAGCCTAAAACATCCAACAGCTCGCCAGGGTGTATCGTCCCCTGGGGACCGACGGAAATGGTCATCCGCACACGGGCTACGCCTTCGCGATAAGCGAGCAGCTCGACACGGTGCACGAAGGCGCGCGCATTTAACTGCTGCGTCTTCTTTACGCGTATCCGAGTGAAACACACCTCGGAGGCGGCTAGAAACTGCTGTACGCGTTCCGTAAATAGGTCGGAGTCCGGCGCATTGTGCCACAGGACATCATAAACCGACTCATCCAGGGACGCGGGGTTCTCGTCCGTTTTGCCCGGTCGGGCGATCCACGCCCGCTCGATGCGTACCCCGGCGGGCAGGTGAAGATTCAGCGCACGACATACTTCGGAGGGCTCACACGGTGTGAGCAATTCTATCACGGCTTGCTCGGCATCGCTCGTGGCGCCCGTCGGTAGCGACGGACCCATCAGCACGCCCCGACGCCCCTCGCCCACCGGCAACGCTGCCAGCGTGATAGCCTGCAAAAACGCGGCCCGTAAGTCGCTTTGCGACAAAGTATCGGCCGGCGTTTCCTTACGATAGCGATATACGATCCGTTGCATCCGGCACTGATCCCCATGGCATAATAGCAGAATTTTTCCGGTGTGGCTAGTGCCGGTTGCCAAGGGGCATGGGGTCACAGCGCCAGCCCTTCCGTGCGTGGCTGGCCATATTCCCGTCCGTCCCAGCGCGTTTGGTTTCGCCTGCGCCTTCGGTGTATAATAATGCACCATTTGCGCACTAGCTGAAGGAGCGTTGACACCATGCGTTCAGATACTATCAAAGTCGGCCACGAGCGGGCCGGGCATCGCGGGCTGCTCAAAGCCTGCGGCGTCAGCGATGCGGATATGCACAAGCCGTTTATCGGTATTGCCAACTCCTACACCGACATCGTGCCGGGTCACATTCACCTGAATAAATTCGCCGAAGTGGTGAAAGCCGCCGTGCGCGAGGCGGGCGGCGTGCCCTTCGAATTCAATACCATCGCCGTCGATGACGGCATCGCCATGGGGCACCTGGGCATGCGCTATTCGCTCCCCAGCCGCGAGCTTATCGCCGACGCGGTGGAGACCATGGTGATGGCGCACTGCTTCGACGCGATGATCTGTATCTCCAACTGTGACAAGATCACGCCGGGCATGGTGATGGCGTCGTTGCGCATCAACATCCCGACCATCTTCGTCACCGGCGGCCCCATGAAGGCCGGCGACAAGCCGGACGGCACGAAGGGCGACCTCATCTCCATCTTCGAGGGCGTCGGCAAAGTGCAGTCCGGGCAGATGAGCACGGAAGAATTGAAGAAGCTGGAAGATAGCTGCTGCCCCGGCTGCGGTTCCTGTTCCGGCATGTTCACCGCCAACTCCATGAACTGCCTGCTGGAAGCCATCGGCCTGGCGCTGCCCGGCAACGGCACGATGCTCGCCGTGGACCCGGCGCGCGCCGACCTTGCCCGCGCCGCCGCCCGCCAGATTATGGTGCTGCTCGAAAAAGACATCAAGCCGCGCGACATTGTGACGCCCAAGTCCATCGACAACGCCTTTGCCCTCGATATGGCCATGGGCGGCTCCACCAACACCGTGCTGCACACCTTCGCCATTGCCAACGAGGCCGACGTGGACTATCC
>DASXVL010000101.1:0-12957 GCA_036504255.1 Armatimonadota bacterium
CCGGGGCATACCGTCCGGATATCTTGAGTACGAGAGGGAGTTAGGGTAGTGGCAACAACGACTAAGAATAGTACGATGAACGGTGATAAAGATCGCGCACTCGAACTGGCCATTGGGCAGATCGATAAGATGTTTGGGAAAGGCTCCGTCATGCGCCTGGGCGAAATGTCCGCGCGCATCCAGACCGATGTCATCCCCACCGGCTGTCTTCCCCTGGACATCGCCCTGGGCGTCGGCGGTATTCCGCGTGGGCGTATCAGCGAAATCTACGGCAATGAGTCGTCCGGAAAGACGACGCTGACTTACCATATTATTGCGCAAGCGCAACGCCTGGGTGGTACCTGCGCCTTCATTGACGCCGAGCATGCGCTCGACCCGGACTATGCGGCGAAGTGCGGCGTGAACGTCGATGAACTCTTGCTCTCGCAGCCGGATACCGGCGAGCAGGCACTCGATATTGCCGATCTGCTAGTCCGTTCCGGCGCCATTGATGCGTTTGTCATCGACTCGGTGGCAGCGCTGGTGCCGCGTGCGGAGTTGGAAGGCGAGATGGGGGACAGCCAGGTGGGCTTACAAGCGCGCTTGATGTCCAAAGCACTGCGCAAACTGGCCGGATCATTGAACAAAAGCCGTTGCGCGGGGATCTTCATCAACCAGATCCGCGAAAAGGTCGGCGTCATGTTCGGTAGCCCGGAGACCACGCCCGGTGGCCGCGCGCTGAAATTCTGGTCGTCGGTGCGTATCGAATTGCGCCGTGTGGAAAATATCAAATCCGGCACCGATATTATTGGGAGCCGTAGTCGGGCGAAAGTCGTAAAGAATAAAGTATCACCACCATTCCGGCAGGCGGAATACGATATTTACTATGGCACGGGCATCAGCCAGAGCTGCGGTATCCTGGATCTGGGACTGACCTATGGCCTCATTACCAAAACCGGGTCTTTCTTTAGCTACAACGACGCACGTATTGGTCATGGACGTGACAATGCGCGGGTGTTCTTGGATGAGAATCCGGAAATAGCTCAAGATATTGAACGGCGCATCCGCGAGGTGGCCACGGCTCCTCCGGGCGCAGTGACGGCAAAGAATGTCATCGCAGACGAAGACGCCGAATAACGGGCATAACTGCGCGCACGCCGTTCCAGGAGGAGAGGCCGATGGACATCTCCCAGGTACGTGATCTGCTGAACCAGGTGCAAACCGGTGCACGCATTACGACGGCGGTGGGTGAGCCGGTGACGGTGGGCGAGCGCGTGGTCATCCCGGTGGCGGAGGTCGCTTATGGCGGTGGCGGTGGTGGGGGCGGCGGTCGCTCTCCGCAGGCGGATGACTTGGAAGGCAGCGGTGGCGGCGGCGGCGGTGGCGTGCGTATTCGTCCGCTGGGCTGCTGGGTCATCGGGCCGGACGACGAACGCTGGCTCCCGGCCATCGATGCGAATCGTCTGGTCATTATGGCTGGCACGTTGGCGATGGTACTGCTCTTCACTGTGCGAGCCATCGTACGCCATCGCTGACCAGGGGTCAGCACAGTAACGCGAGATTCACCAGGAAGGGAAATGGGTATCCTCAGGGCACCGCGCCGTGTAAGAACGGTTGCAGTGCCCTCTTGCGTTTTTTACCCGGAAGTCGCCATCATGACGATAGAGCACGACATAGCTGAAACACCAGACGATGACCGCGCCATGCAATATGCCCTGCGGGTGCTCGGCTACCGGCAGCGCAGCGAAGCGGAGATGCGTCAGCGTCTCGCCCGCAAAGGGTTTGCGGCGCAGGTCGCCGATCGAATACTCGCGCGGCTAACGCACCTGCAATTGCTGGATGATCGCGAGTTTGCGCGCAGTTGGGTGGCCTCCCGCGTCGGGTACGGTCCAGCGCGTCTCAAGCAAGAGCTAAGGCAAAAAGGAATTGACCGTGACCTTGCGGAAGAAATGATATTGACGGGTATTTCCGCCGACGAGGAAGTCACGCTTGCCCAGCAGGTGGCCGATCGCGTATTGCGCCAACGGTCACACCCACCTGACGCCGCAACTTTGCTGCGGCTCCGGCGGTTGCTGCAACGGCGTGGTTTCTCATATGAGGTGATCGGCCGCGTGTGCGCTCGGCTCCAAAATCACCTCACTGCGGAAGGGGACTGGCTGGAGTGACACCCGAAACCCCGTGCACCGCCCGCCCGGTGTGCGTCATCTATACATTGAGGAGGAACAACCCATTCAAGCTCAAGACATCATTATCGTAGGGCTTGCCGCTGCGCTGCTATTGGCAGTGATCGGTGGAGCCATTGCCATATACTTCCTCTTGCGGAATTTGAAATCCGCAGAACGTAACTGTCATGAAGCCGAGCTCCAGCGAGATCTGGCAACGAAAGACCTGGAAAATGAGCGCCAGCAGGGCCAGTTGAAAGTCGCTGACGAGGTCTTACGCATGCGCGCGGACATCGAGCAGGAGCAGAAAGAAGCGCGTCTCGACCTGAGCCGTCAGGAACGCCGGCTCACGCAAAAGGATGAAACATTAGACCGCAAGCTCGAAGGCGTCGAGCGCCGCGAGCAGCAATTGACCCAACAGGAACGCACGCTCGAAGGCAAACAGCAAGCCGCAGAAGCACTGCTGGGACAACGCGAAGAAGCGTTACAGCGTGTCAGCGGATTATCCTTAGAGCACGCCCGCGCGCAAGTGCTGGAGCTTGCCCGCGACCAGGTGAAGCTGGAAGCGGCGCGTGAGGCGCGTGCCATCGAAGAAGAGGCGCTGGAGCGCGCGGAAGCGGAAGCGCGGCGTATCGTGACCATGTCCGTACAGCGCGTATCCGTCGAACAGACTATGGAAAGCACGGTCTCGGTGGTGCCCATCGCCAACGATGAGTTAAAGGGACGCATCATCGGCCGCGAGGGGCGCAATATTCGCACCTTCGAAACGCTGACCGGGGTTGACCTGATTATCGATGATACGCCGGAAGCAGTGGTCATTTCCGGCTTCGATCCCGTCCGTCGTGAAGTGGCTCGCCAGGCATTGCAGGCATTGATCGAGGATGGTCGTATTCATCCGACGCGCATCGAAGAGTGCGTGGAACGTGCCAAGGCCGAAGTCGAACGCCAGATCAAGCTGGCCGGCGAACGCGCGGTGATGACCACGGGCCTGACGGGGTTGCATCCCGAACTGGTGCGCGCGCTGGGACGTTTACGCTACCGCACGAGCTTTGGCCAGAATGTGCTGGACCACTCCATCGAGGTCTGTCACCTATCCCGCATGATGGCCGAGGAACTGGGCGCGAATGTGGAAGTGGCGAAACGCGCCGGGCTGTTGCACGACATCGGCAAGGCCGCGGAGAGTGAGAGCGAAGGCGCACACTATCAGCTCTCAGCCGAATTGGCCAAGCGTTGCCGCGAGAAACCCGAAGTGTTGCACGCCATTGCCGCGCATCACGGCGACCCGCAACCGGAGACCGTGGAAGCGGTGCTCGTCCAGTCGGCCGATGCCATCTCCGCCGCACGTCCGGGGGCGCGCCGCGAATCACTGGAAAATTACATTAAACGCCTGGAAAAGTTGGAAGAAATTGCCGTGTCACAGCCTGGGGTGGAGCGCTGCTATGCCATTCAGGCGGGTCGCGAAATCCGCATCATGGTCAAGCCGGAACAAGTAGACGATCAGGGCTCCTACCTCATCGCCAAGCACGTGGCGAAAGAGATCGAAGAGCACATGCAGTATCCCGGGCAGATCAAGGTGACGGTCATCCGCGAAACACGCCAGGTGGAATACGCCAAATAGTTCAGTATCGGTCTTACAAGACAATACATCGGGGGCAGGCCTATAAGGCCTGCCCCCGATGTGTTGTAAAGCGTAGCCCACTGTCGGGCAGGTCAGCGCCACTGCCAAGGGTACGATGGGGAATTACGCATCGGCTCACTGGTCTACATGTAACGCGCATAATCGTCCATGGGTTCGGTGATGATCCACCGTAGATCTCCTCGTGTCATATGCTCCGCTCATCGCTTCTTCGGCGGTCCCGGTCATTACGATCTGACTGATCAATGAGCCGTATAGATCAGGTACAATCCACCAGCCAACACGAGCGCTCCGCAGACCTTTTTAACGATGCGCATGCCCGGCGAGGTCTCATTCCATTGCAGATACCGTTGCACCACTTCGGTGGAGGTGCCGGCAGCCGCGATCACGCCACAATGCCCGACCCCATAGGCCAGGAGCAACGCTGCGGCATACAGCGGGGCAGAGGCGCCAACCTTGAACGTGACACCGAGTACCGGCGCCATATACGCAAACGTGCATGGGCCCAGTGCGATGCCGAAGATCAAGCCCAAGAAGAAGGCGGCTAACAAGCCTTTGCGTTGCATCCCGATCTGGCCCGGCCCGGAGAATGGCATGGGGATGACGTCCAACAAGTGTAAGCCTACCAGGAAGAAAATGCCGGCGACGACATAGTTCGCATAACCGCCTAAATCGCCTGCCATGCGGCCCAGCGCTGACGTGGCCACCCCAACCACCGCAATTGTCACGAGAATGCCCAGCGAGAACACGGTGGCCGTCCAGCAGGCCCGCCGTGTCGTCAGTGCTCTTTGCTCGGCAATAACCCCGACAATCAACGGGATACTTGCGAGATGGCAGGGGCTGAAGACGATGCTTAAGATCCCCCAAAGGAGGGCGGCTGCGAGGGCCACCAATGGCGTACCCTCGACGGCGCGTGTTAAGGCGATAAAGAGCCCATCCATCGCTTATTTCACCCCAAGCTCGGCCAGCTTCGCCAGTATCTGCTCCTTGGGGAAGAATCCGACGTGACGGAACACTTCAGTGCCATCCTTATCGAAAAACACCTGAACCGGAATCGCTTGGGCATTATAACGTGCCGCCAAGAGCGGTTCGTCGCCAACATGACTGAACAGTATGTTGCACTGCGCAGAGTAGGTTTTACGCAATTCCTCCAGGATGGGGGTCATCATATCGCAGGGTTGGCACCCGCCACGCCCAAAATCGATCATTGACGGCTTGCCGGAGCGTCGCGCGTTATCGACCGGATTATCGAGCATCGTTGCGGCCTGGCGCTTGACCCATGCGGCATCCACCTCCACGGTAGTTCGTTCACTCACGCGCTGGACATGGGCGGTGACGATATCCTGCTGCTTCTGCTGCAAGACATAATCCTGTATATCTTTGGCGACCGTGTCATACGCGGCCCCGCCCACCGCATCGGAATTCGCATCGTAGAATGCACGCGCTTCCGCCTCGGTAACGCGCACCTCGGCCACGAGACTCCGCAGGTACGCCTTGATGAGACTCGCAGCGGTATCCTGCTTCGTATTGCGTCCTGTTTTTCCCGCCCAGGTATGCGCCTCTGCCAGCAGGAGAGTCCGCACCGTCATGTTTTCCAATACAAAGAATCCGTTCTTCTTCAGGCTCTCCCGCATCTCGGCTGGCGCTTTCGCCATCTCATAGGTCAATTGCTTTTCGCTAATTTCCACTTTGCCGGCACGGAGCACGAGGCCTTGCGGTAGCGCCGTCAATTTCGCCTGCCGCAATGGCCCCATACTCAATCCCAGATATGTGTCATCGAGTTTGACACTGCGGGGTACCGGCGCATCCTGGCTGCAGGGGCATCCCCCCGCGGCATCGCCTTGTGCGTGCGCCATGTCGCTGATTATTAAGATTCCAGCGCACATCATGGCAACCATATACAGGGTTGCCGTCCCAAACCACGTATAGCGCATCTCTACCTCCTACAGCGAGATTCCGTATTCTTTGAACTTGGCGAGGATAGCGTCTTTCGGAAAATAGCCGGTATGCCGAAAGACTTCTTTCTTGGATGCATCGAAAAAGATCTGCGTGGGAATCGCTTGCACACCATACTTGTCACCGGCTGCCGTGTCCTTCCAGACGTCGATGAAATCCACTTGCAGTTTGTCGGCGTAGTCCGTACGTAATGCCGCCAGCACGGGCTGCATCATCTGGCAGGGACGACAGGAGTCAGACCCCAATTCCAGCAACCGCAGCAAGGCGGCCGCCGTCTTTGCGGGCGTCGCTACTGCCGGCGCTTTACCCGTTGAGGAAGTGGGTGCCGCACCTGAAGGTGTTGCAGACTTGGGGGGTGTCGTAGGGGTGTCCTTTGACGGAACCATCGGTGTGGTCTTCGTGGATGGGGCCGTCGGGGAGACGGCAGTGACTGGTTGCGACGGTGCCGATGCTTGCGCATCCTGCGTCGCAACCACTGGGGACGGCGCAGTCACCCCTTGGCGCTGCTTGAGTTGCACCACGCCCACGATGGCTAGCAGCAACACGGCGATAATCGCGACTTTTCCATACGTTGATTTCATGGAGTATCCTCTACGCGTTCAAAATGCATGGTCGGGTCGCCGGGTAGCGCCACACCGCCCGCCACCTGCATGGCCTTAAAAAGGGCCGAGGGTACCACACATCCGCTATAGCAGACACGGAGTGACCCACGCCACCCCAGCCCGTCCAAACTGTGCTGGCGCCCTACCGCCTCCGCAGAACTCCTCAGTACCTACCCTGCGAGAAAGCTGGTGTCCGGCTTAACCCACTATCCACTGCTTCACTTCCTCGGCTTTCGGCACGCGACCGGCGATCTTCACCACGCCATCCACGGCGACCGCCGGCGTCGACATGATGCCCGCCGTAATCATCTCCTTGATGTCGCTGACCTTCACGACCTCCGTCTCGACGCCAACTTCCGCGACGACACGGCGCACCAGGTTTTCCGTCTGCTTACATTTGGCGCAGCCAGGCCCATATACGGTAATCTTCATAGGAACCCCTTACTTGATGACGAATTGAGGCACGTTAATAATATTAAACAGGTAGCCGATGAGCAGGATGCCCAGACCGACCACTGCAATGAAGGTGGCGATCAAACGCGGCTTTAACACTTTGCGCAGGATCACCATCTCCGGGAGCGAGAGGGCAATCACGGACATCATAAAGGCCAGCACCGTACCGAGCGCCGCGCCTTTCCCAAGCAGCGCCTGTACCACGGGGATGATGCCTGCCGCATTGGAATACATCGGAATACCGATGAGCACGGCCAACGGCACCGACCACCAGGCGCCTTTCCCCATAATGGCGGCCATCGCGCCGTCCGGCACATAGCCGTGAATCCCCGCGCCAACGGCGATCCCGGCAATCACGAACAGCCAGACCTTGCCGACGATCTCGCGCACGGCATCCAGGCCGTAGCGGATACGAGCAGCCCAATCCAAGTCCGCATCGGGATCGGCGCCTTCGCCCATCTGGGCAGCGTAGACCCAGTCTTCGACCTGTGGTTCCATCTTCAGACGTCCGATGGTCCACCCGGCGACGATGGCGATGAAAAGCCCCGTGCCCAGGTAAATTGCCGCCACTTTCCAGCCGAAGAGCCCGTAAAGTAGCACCAGCGCAATCTCATTGACCATCGGCGCGGAAATCAGAAACGAGAAGGTAACACCGAGCGGCACCCCCGTGGTCACAAAACCGATAAACAACGGCACGGCGGAACAGGAACAGAAGGGCGTCACGATGCCAAGGAGCGCCGCCAGCACATTGCCGACGGATTCCCGTTTGCCGGCCAGGATCTGCCTGGTGCGTTCCGGGGTAAAGAATGAGCGGACAATGCCGACACCGAAGACGACCAGCGTGAGGAGCAGTAACACCTTGGGCACTTCGAACATAAAGAATTCGACGGCCTGGCTCAGGTGCGTGCCGGCGGGAAGATGCAGGAGCGTCGCGGTCCCCCAGTGCGCGATGTGCGCGAGCGCTTGATAGAGCAGCACCCAGGCGACCAACGCCAATACACCCAACGCCACCGACCATCCCGAAAGGCGGGAGGCGGTCGCGTTGGCGTCAGCCTGCTCTGCGGAGCAGTCGTCGGCGTCACAATGGCAGGTTGTAGAGTTTTTCTTCATGGCAAAACTTTGCTACTTGGCGCAATTGCCAAATATAGTTGTAAAAAGAGACCGCGTCACCCACGCATGGCGCGCGCCGTCTCTTCAGAATTCGCGCGTAACACCGCTTCGACACAATCAAAAAAGCGCAATACGCAGGGAACGCGCAGGCGATAGAACACCTTCAGCCCCTCTTTTCGGTCGGCCACGATGCCGGCACTCTTCATCACGGACAAATGCTTGGACACCGTCGAGAGATCCGCTCCCACGAGCTGTTGCAGATCACAAACGCACTTTTCCCCTTCCGCCAGCGCATCGATCATCATGAGCCGACTGGGGTGTGCCATGGCCTTAATAATGGTGGCTTTCTGTTTATAGACGTCGCGATCCATGAAATCTCCTTGATACTTGGTAGTTTAGCCAAGTATGATAAGCCTGTCAATATCCCAACCACAGTCAGCGTAAGATAAATTTCGCGATACATCTATCGTCGCTCGGCAACGGTGGTAGACAAAGATCACTTCCCCTGGAAAGTATTTAATTTCGCGCTTTCGTGTCAATGCTCTACAAGCCATGCAAGGGAGCCGCATATCGTCATTACTTTCATACGCTCACATTTACAGAGAGGGTTACTTCAGCTAATCAGTTATAGATATAATTTTTGGTTATATGATTGATAAGTTATGCATTGTAGTGCTATACTCATGTGAAATCCTTCACGCTGAAGAGGATATCCGATTTGATGTACCGCGCACCCTGGATGGCCGGCGCCGACAGGTGGCGCAAGCCTGTCCTGGCCTCTCGAAGAAGCAGGCCGAACAACAGCTGCGGGAGATCGAGTGCCAGGTAGCTCGTGGCACCTTGCAGGTGCCACGGCAACTGCAAGTAGGGGCCTTCATGGACGTATGGCTTTCGCACATACGCGGGGGAGTCGAGGATTCAACGTTCGCCAGTTATGAAACGATCATCCGTGGGCATATCTCTGCTAAACATATTGTGGTCAAGGGCACGAAGACCAGGCGGGTCCGTGTGGTGACGCTCAACGATTCACTCGTCACGGTGCTCAACCACCATCGGGAAACGACGGTCCATCGGCAACCCGATGACTGGATTTGCGGCGAGGAGGATGGCCAGCACGTAAACCCACATCACTTGACCATCTACTTCGCGCGGTTGATGCGTGAGTTGGGGCTAAAGCTCACCCTGCATGGTCTGCGCCATACCCACGCCTCCGCCTTACTCGCCGCCGGCATCCCGGTGAAAGTGATCAGCGAGCGCTTGGGCCACGCCAGCGTGACCCTAACCCAGGATATCTACGCCCACGTCCTGCCCACCATGCAGCGCGAGGCGGCGGAGAAAATGGAGGCGATTTGGGGAGGGGCGTTGAATGCGGTACCTACGAACGAAAGGAATAAACGCAAAGGTAATAGTCGGTTAGTATGCACATTCCGTTCGAAATCATGATTTACGGCTGCAGAGGGCTACGGGGAAATTGCGCACAGATCGTGGCTAACTCCTCTTCGGTGAAATCTGCGGCATACATCCGACGAAAGAGTTGGGCACGGGTTTGCTGGGGAGTGAGTTCACGTCGTTGCGCGGAGATACTGGCGAGCACCAGCGCCTTTCCGGTGTGGAACATATTGTTTACCATCAACAGCCGTTCCTGAGGTGAACGGGACTGCATCATCTTGCTAATGCGTTGTTCGATATCAGTTGGGGTATCACGCATCGCGCATCACCTCCGCAAGGCGCTTGTCTACTTTTAAATATTGTGCCCATTCTCGAAGGTAATCCATCTCCAATCCGGTCGCGGAGCAGAGCATTTGCTTGATATCGCGCAGTTGCAATTCTGATGCGGAGTCTTGTGCCCACACGAGCTTGGAGAGAATCAGGTCCTCCGGGGCAACAAGGTAAATCATCACGCCTCCGATGTCGATAGCTCTGCGTCGCGAAAATTCGATCCGTCGATACGCATCATCCTTGCGAACGATAAAATCGGCTTTGATAATCGTCTCGTTGTGGATAATGTTAAACATGCCATGGCGGCGAATTGCCTGCGTAATGCTTTCCTGATCAAGATAACAATCGTGCTGAAACAGGGACACCAGTCGCTCTGTGTCTGTAGGCGAGAGGGCAATGACGATATCGATGTCTCTGGTCATGCGTGGCGTCGCATAGGACGCGAACGCCATCGATCCCGTAATCATATACGGAATCTGCGCGGAATCGAGTCGCGTGGCTATCTGATGTAAAAAGGTAAGAAAGTCATCCATATGGCAGACAGGTGCATGGTGAGAACTCACACAGATGTCCTTGATATTATAACAGATCTGCCAAGAGGCGAGATGATTCTGAAGAAACCAGCATATTGACGGCTTGATTTTTGTGTATCAGCCCCAGAGTTCAAATACATATTATGACTGTGAATGCCTGCGAGGATGATGCACACAGATGGGAGAAATGCTCGTCGGGCTCTTGTGTCAGGTGCCATGCAGAACCATTGCAGGTAACGCAAAAGCACCAGTAGGTCATACGGGGTGCTACCAATCAGACCATACGAAAGGAGAAATGAACCATGGAAACTACTCTAAATGAGGAGTCAGTAAACGATCCCACGCTGGAGGAGGCAACGCCGGAGTGGTATACGGCCGAAGAATCGGCAACTAAGTTACGTGTGCATGTGACCACAGTGCATGAAATGTGCAGGAAGAAAGAGCTGGCTGCTATCAAGGCAGGACGTGACTGGCGTATCAGTGCGCAAGGATTGCAAGCGATCGCTATGAATGCCGTGCATCGGAAGCCGGATATTGCGGCGATGGAACAGATGGCCGACCTGATTACCGAAAGAATTCTTGCAGGGCTGGGAAAGGCGTTGTCACAGCAATATATTGACCGTTCAGCATCAAAGTGACGCGGAATGTATACCCGGGAGACAGCCAGGATTTTTGCGAACCTGGCTGCCTCTGGGCTACCTGATCAATATCAAGTTTCCCGATCACGCTCGCCGCTGTCGGCATGCAGGTCACATACAGAAAAGCATATCGAGCGTATCGAATATCGGGTGCACGGGAGATAGTTCGTAATACCGCATGATTCTGCTGAAATAGTTATTGCTCAAACTGATTATGTAGGCAATTAAGCGCTATTAGGAGGAAATTGCGCAAGGCCCTCAACCTAGCGCGTCTGCCAATTCCGCCACCCGGGCAAGGTGATCACAGTGAGGGATGGTTGCGCAGATATGCTTCGACGTAGGAGCCCAGGAAGGACAACACGAAGAAGGAGACGGCGATCCATGTGGTCACGCGCGTCAGTTGCGATTCGAGGCCAAATTTATGCACCGAAGTGCTGGCCTGACCGCCAATCGTGCCCCAGCCCATGCCACCACCACTTTGCTCACTTTTCGTCGTTTGCACGGCAATGATGAGAATGAGGGCGATAGCCGAGAGTACCTGTATGGTCGTTAATATGCCAAGTAGAATGCTCACATTAATCTCCCGGGCGCGCGAAGCTGCGCCGGGCAATAATGTATCACAACTGGGCCGCAGATGCAAGGGGGGAGGCGGCATTCGTAGAAAAGCATCGCTTCTCTGGGCAATAAGGCCCGCTTGAGGGATATCCCATGACCGGTACGTCCGCCTCCCATGGCTGTGTCACGCCCCAGAGACCATGCGGGTTATTTTACCGTAGCGGAAGGATAAATGTTTTGTGGTGGGGAAATTTGACATGGCAGGAGCACTCGATTGCGATGTACAACAGTGTCTGTTGATTAGGGCAAAATCAGCCGACAATTATCCTGTTCGCTAGACGGAGAGGGATTACGATGGCTTCGGTTGCTTGTTCGTTACACCTGATGGATGTGCGATTACTGCGGATGTTCGTGTCCGCCATGCAGGGCGGGCCGATCCCCGACCTGAAGGCTGAAGTGACACGTTGTGCCAATCGCGATATCCTCCTCAGCTGGTCGCGTAAAATCGCGCATGCCGCCGCGCCACTGGCTGATGGCGTCCCGCGCGAAAAATGGACGCTTTACACACAATTTCGCCCCTTCTTTATTACGACCGACGATCCGCTGCATGCGGCGGAGTTGACCGAGCGCTTGTTTAGCGTACAAAATCTCGATGATGCCCTGAACCTCTTTCGGGAAGAGGTGGCGCGTATTGACCCCGAACGCGCGGATGCGATCATTGATGCCGCGCGTCAGGATAACAGCGCGCCGGTGATGGCGCACCAATCCGTTGATACCATTGTGGGGAATTTTCGCGCCTATCTGCTATATGAACGACGGCAGTTGGAAGCGCTCACCAGTGCCGCGGCGGCGGAAGCCGTGCCACCCGCACAGTTACGTGAGGCCGGACGCCGCTTGGCTTGGCGGACCTGCAACCTGTTGGCCAACCTGCACCCAAGTTGGTCATTACGTAGCGCCAACTTGACAAACCTGGCCAGTCGTAATGACCTCGGCATAGAGACCCTTGTTGCTGATCCGCGCGGCATGTATGCCGCCATCGCCCAACGCATCCCTGGCCTGCATGAGCACATTCCGTTTCGTCTGGAAGAGGGCGCGCAAACCGGCTTATGCATTGCGCCCAAGGCAATCCATGACGTCTTGTCGCTCATGGAGCGTTGGCCGCAACCGATCATGCCGCATCCGACGCTGGGCGTGCCTACACCGGGAGAGATACAAGCGTTGCGTGAAGCGTTGATTTATGCCGAGCGCCAACAGGCAGGCCTATGGGAGGCTTCCGGTCTCTCCGAACCGGCCCTGGACATCTTCCCGCAGATTCTCATGGATCAGGGAGAGCGTGAAGACAAACCGGAGAAGTACGCGGTAATGTCCTCCGTCCTTCCGGTGGCGGAAGACACGCCCGCTACGTCGGGTGGGTCGATCTTTGCCCAAAAATGGGGAGGAACAGCCCCCGCAACGGATGATGCGGTCGGTGAATTCGCGGAAACCCCGACGAAAACTTCCTGGTTGACTAAGTTCTTCAAAAAGAAAAGCGCTAACGACGCGGATGCCGTATAATATCGGGCGTCCTGTTGATAGATGACAGACAAGCGACAGGCCCCGCTCGCTATCACGCGG
>DASXVL010000102.1:0-5708 GCA_036504255.1 Armatimonadota bacterium
AACAAAAACGCCTGTGACTTATTACTCGTCGTGAGTCGAGCAAAGACTTCCACCGGGGTCCGCTGCCCATCCTGCGCCACCGCGACAGTCTCCAGCAAGGCCTGTCCTCGGGTGGCTAACTCAGCAAACAGTTGGCGAAACTCCTCGGCGTATTCAACGGCAATGAGGGCGGAGGGCGACAGGTCAGCCAACGCTTCCACGCTATATCCGGCACGTTGGCGCGCCAGCGAATTGGCCTCAAGAATACACTCCGGTGTACCATCCGGCTGCAGCGCCAGCAAAAACACGGCGGCGTCGGCGCTATCCAGTAGTGCCGCATAGCGCGTCGTCGCGGCATGCACGGCCTGGGCATACGCGCGCGAGAATACGAGGAAGAGGAGGCCCAGCAGGAGCAGGATCGCGAGGGCAACGAGCAGAGTCCAGAGCGAGACGGCGGCGCGGCGGTGCACAAGTATGGGCAAGAGGAAGTGTGCCAGCAGAAGCGCAAGGCCACCCACAGCGATGGCGACAAGGTAACCCTTGCCTGTCGGTATGCGTGTCTTTAGTCGATCAACCGACGACATCTCCGGCGACATGCGAAACATCCCTTAGCGGCTGTTTAAAGATTCTCGCCCCTCGATTGAGCGCCATCTTTTCCCGTGGCTCTTTGTCAGGATTTCTCACCTTATCGAGCTATGATAACGCCTCGAAATCCTTTCGCGAGCGACGAAAAAATCTGACGCTCACTCGAGGACCGATAATCTTTAAACAGCCGCTTAAGCAGCGTGAGCGCGCTCGCTCATCGGTACGTGCCATACAATACCATGGGGGATACAGCCTCCGCAATAGTCTTCCACGAAACGCACGCAGGGGACGGAGCGCGCCTCCATCCCCTGCGTCCAGCGGTATATACCCGGGTGGCAAAGAGTTACGGCGCTAATTCGATATTCGGTTCCCGCGTCAGACGCTCATGCAGGTCCAGCGCTGCGTCCAATGCCGCCTCACTCCCCTCCAACAAAAGCCAGATCGCCCCTTCGGCGCCCGCAACACCGCCCGCCGCATACAAGCGCGCCGTTACGCCGAAGAGTAACGCCAACGCCTCGATTTCGGTAATGATGGTCCCGGTGATGGGAAAGAGCGCGGGCGCCGACACGGAGGGGTGCACCGGAAGTTGGCGACTGGCGCGCGACAGCTCATCGATATCTTCGTACACCACTTTCTCCAACCCGATGGGGATGATGAGATGGATCTTGCGCGAGATCACCGTGCCGTAATTGTCCCCGGTTGTCCCGCCGCACGGATGCCCGATCAAGACGCCCACGGTCTGCTGCGCATAATTCAGCGCATTGCCGCCTTTAATGAGTACGTCGCCGGGCTCCATCCCCTCCACAGCTTGCGCAATAGTCATCCCCTCGACACGCTGCCCATGCTTTATCACGATGTCGGGATACTGGCCGGTACCCAAGCGCGCGGGCGCTACGCCGGGCGGTAGCGTGCGCCCGGCGACATATTCGCCCTTGGAAATTTTTACGTTCAGAATTTCTTCCGCGACATAGCCATTGGTCGTGCCACGCCCTATGGCAAGTGTGCCATGCTGCAACGCATGCCGCACCGCCGGCACCTGCGTAACAGCCTTGGCAATCAGACGTTTTCCTTGCGCCACGGTTAATACAATAGACGCTTGCATGTCATACCCCACGCAGATTTATTTCTTTTCCCACTTCAAGAGCTCGGCGACCTGGCCCAGCGTGCTGCCGCGCTGAATCTCTTCACGCAGGCGATTTTCCGTTTCCAAGACGTACATGGCGCGGTTGGTAATTTCCACCGCCTGCCGTTGCGGAATCACCACGACGCCGTCGTTATCGGCAAGAATCCAGTCACCGGTATTCACTTCGACGCCGCTGATGCGGATCGTCGTGCCGATTTCGCCATACCCCTTCGGCTCCCCGGCATTCGGACAGATGAGCTTACTGAACAACGGCAAGCCGGATTGACGATTCTCTTCGGAATCGCGGACCGCGCCGTCGATGATGACGCCTTCGAGTCGTCGCGTCAGCGCGGAATTCGTCGCCAATTCGCCCCAAATGGCCGGCGCGACTCCGCCGGCGTCGATCACCAGCACATCGCCAGGGCCAGCTTGATCAATCGCCAGCACGGGTTTCGCCCAGTCGCCCGGAGCAGTACGCACGGTCAATGCCCGGCCAAAACAACGCATACCCGGTGTCAGTGGGCGAATGCCCGGCGCAACCCCTCCGCGATGCATGGCGTCGGATACGTTCGCCGCCGAGACCTGCGCGAGGATCTCACTAATGGTTTCCGCGGTGGCGCGCCGGAACATGGTGGATTCGATGCGCTCCCCGGTATCCAAGGCGTGCCGTATGACGCGCGTGGCCTCCACGGCATCGACCGCTTTCGTCACCGCGCCACCGACGATAACGATACTGGCGCCATTGGCCACGGCGTCCGGCGCGGTTTCACCCGTAATACCACCCGCCACGCAGAGCGGCGTATCCACCGCTTCCGCGATGGCGCGCAGGGTATCAAAGGGCACATGCCCCTGCATCTGCACATCAATGGGGGTGTGGACATCAATGTAATCGACCCCCAACGCCGCGACTTCCTTGGCGCGTTGTATCGGATCCGCGATATTGATGAGGTCGCACACCACCTTCACCCCATAGTGGCGTCCCGCTTCCACACATTCGGCAATGGTGGTATCCGAGGCGGCGGCCAACACGCTGATCACCCCTGCGCCAGCCTTGGCGGCATACTCCACCTCAATACGTCCGGCGTCCATAATCTTCAGGTCGGCGACAATGGTCACCTGCGGGAAACGCTCTTTCAAGCGGCGCACGGCGTCCAGCCCGGCACTCTTAATCAAGGGGGTACCGGCTTCCAGCCAGTCGGCTCCACCCGCAACAGCCTCGTCGGCGAGTTGCAGGGCGCGGCTCAAGTCCACAAAATCCAACGCCACTTGTAAGATCGGTCGTTCACTCATCACGGTCTACTCCTCTTTCAGTCTCTATGGAATTATCCTGGCCGGCGGGATCACCTGCACGCCATCCGGCGGCAATGCGTCCGCTTGTCAACCCCTCGGCACAATAGCCAAGGTCGTACCAGGAACAAGATGCACATAACTCGGTCAGCTGTTGCCCGGACACGCGCCGTGCGATGCTGCGAAATAGTGTCGCGGCCGCGGCTACATGCCCCACCGGCAACGCGAGGACGGCTAACACCGCGCGATCACGCGGCGACTCCGGGCGGGCGCACGCGCCGCTGGCACGTTTCGGACAGGCGCAACAGATGTCATCGACACCCGCGACGATCTCCACCCGCGTACCCGGCGCACGAAGCGCCAGCACGATACGGGCCATCTCTCGTACAAATTCAGCGCTGTACCCGTACCCGCGAAAACCGAACACGCAGAGCAAATGATGCCCGCGCAGCTTGATCACTCTGCGCTTCGATTCCTCTACCGTTACCATGGTCCTCAGTGTACTCTCAGCGCGAAAATGGGTCAAAGGTGCGATTGCGCCACAACGCGTGCTATAATAACCGTATGGCAGCGTTTTTTACGCGCTACTACCGGTTATCTGTCTTGTGTCTCGGGCTTACGCTCTGTTGTGCGTTCGCCTGGGCCGCCGGGCCGTTGGCGTGTCCGCGCTGCATTTCCCCCAAGGTCATTGATGGCCGCCTGGATGACTGGCCGGAATCCTCTCTGCTACTCGACGGCGCGTACTGGCGTCCGCTGCCGAACGTGCCGGCGATCTATGGAGGGTTGTATGACCTCTCCGGTACGGTACAGTTGGCCTGGGATGCGCAGCGCCTCTATGTCGCTGTGACCGTCGTGGATGATGTCTTTCTGCCCGCCAGGCAGACGCCCATCGATACCGGCGATGCCGTATTACTCATCTTTGCGCCTTCCCTTCCATCGGCGCGTCCGCTGCAGTTCGCCTTTACCTTGGCGCCCATAACCCAGGTCTACGGCCGTGATGGCAAAGGGTATTGGACACCGCTCCGTCCGGTCCGGATCGGCGTTTCCCGTCTCATACTGGCGACACCAAAGACCCCCTTGCCGCACGAACGAACGAAAACCATGCCTGCCCACATCACGAAAATCATCTACGAACTGGCCATCCCCTGGGTCTGTCTGCCCGGTTTCACCGCCAAGCCGCAAACAATCCTGGGCCTGCAGGTGCAGATGCTCGACGCCGATGGTCCCGCGTTACGCGGCAGCCTGCTCTGGCGTGGCGGTCGCGGTGTGCCGGTGACGCCCGCGGGCTATGGGCAAGTCCTCCTCAGCGCCGCGACACCCGCCGCAGGCAAACCCGCGAAATAGCATCCCGCGAACTTTTCTCCGTGCTTGTGCGCTCAATCGCGCAAGATGATGAGAGCTATCCTCCTTCCAGGGTAAGATATACTTGAGCAGAGACCCGGTGGGTCAAGGGAGCTTCGGCCATGACAGAGCCGCATTGTGAAGATTGTTGGCATCCGCGTCCGGGATCGTGGGAAGAGGCGGTGAGTTCCTATGAGGAGCAGCGCGCTCGCCATCAAGAGCAATTGCCGGTACCGATGATCTGTGCTTGCCGGCATCGTCGGCATAGCAGCTATTCTTTGCCACGCAACAGCACGTCACCGTGGTATTTATGTCATCCCTGTATAAAATCCCCACCACGTCCCTCCGCCAAGCGAGTATATCGACAGTCACGTTGATGGCAATATGCTACCAAATAAAGTTGTGTTCATCGTTTACACCGCTGTCATTGCGGGGGATAATAGGCAAAACAAAGCGCTCGCTCTCGCTTGTCCCAGTAACTACCAGGAGGTTCCCCACATGACAAGGTTTCTCACGCTAGTCGTACTCTGCGGCGTGCTGCTGTCACAGGCACTGGTCGCGCATGGCGCGCCGCAGATGAGCAAGCGTTCGCGAAGCTTCAGCAGTATGTGATGATCCTCGATTGTCCGCAACGCGACCTGCTCTTGCATATCACCGTCGTAAAAATCACCGCCGATGACGCCAAGCCGCTGCTGACGCTGGTACAACGGTCGGATAAAACGAACCCCGATATCCTTGGCACACTGAAAACGGCAGCGTTCGCCGCCACCCTCGAGACGTTGAAAACACAACAACGCGCAAACGTCCTATCGGACCAGCGCTACTTGGTCACCCGTGATGCGGTCTCGCGTGAAGTGCATGGAAGAATTGATACCGCATCCTGGGAAACGCCCTATTCCCTGCTAAGTTTCACCAATTACCGCATGAGCGATACGCACATCAGCATCACCGGCATTGCTGTGCTCAAGGAACAGCTCACGCCACCAGTGACTGGAGGTCCGCGAATACTACCGACGCAGGCGCAGACTTTCACTTGTGCCACCGATGAAACGCTGTTCATCAACGTAAACCCGGCGAGACCGGCTGACACCGGTAATGTCTATGTCTTCTGCACACCGACGATTCGTGCTGTTGATCGGGTAAAATAGCGGTGACACGGTCGGCGGGTCTCGCGCTGCTCGGGCCCTTCCATACGATGCTGTTGGCGCGTTCAGGGCAGAGCACCGTGTGGCCCGGTTACGCGCTGGAAGAAAACCGAAGCATATTACACAAAGGGATCGCATGGGGCCTTGCCTTGGCGTCCGTAGCGCGCGCCCGCTGTGGCGCGCCTGTCTCGCACGCCGCCCCGTTCCCGCGAGAGCGTCTGAGCGTTCCCAAGTTGGCGCCCTGTTCC
>DASXVL010000103.1:0-4352 GCA_036504255.1 Armatimonadota bacterium
GGGCGCAGGGTGCCAAGTTGGGAACGCTCCGTCGCGCTCGCAGGCACGGATCAGCAGGCAAGACAGGCGCGCCACAGCGGGCGCGCGCTACGGGTAGCAAGAGCAGACACGACGTGACAACCCGCTGCAGCTATACGCCAAACGCTATACTTACTCACACCACGAGACAGGCCGCATGACATGACACAATGCGAATAATGTTCTATACATATAATGACGTTATAATTATATACCATCCCAATCACCTGTCAAGAGGTTCGGTGACGTAAAACGCCACCCAGTCGAACTGTGCGGGCAGTTCGGCGTTACCTGGACAATTCACCACAAACTGCGTGGCAGTTTTGTCCATAACCCAGAAGGCCGTATTGGAGGTCGGCGTCACGGTCACCACCGTGGGTACCGCGTTCAAGCGGTGCGGAATGCTCACCCGCCGCGATGCGATATCGCACGTGCCGACGCCCGTCATCAGGCCGGGTTTGCTGAAGGTGAACGTGTTCTGATCCAGCACTTTCACGGTGACGACGCCATTCAACGCGGCCAGCGGCGCCTGCTGCGCATCGCAGGCATTGCTGATGATGATCGACTCGCCGTTATAGAGGCCATGCTCCGCTTGCGTCACGGTGACAATGCCATCGCTCACCGTCACGCGTGCGGCAGTGAGCAGCTTGGTCGGCGCGGCGACGACGCCGTGGCCGAAGGTGTACTGCTGCGGGCCATCGGAAATCAGGTTACCGCCGTTCGGTTCGAGAATACGCCGGGCGCGGTCCTGCAGCGCCGGTTCGCTCACGCGCACTTCATTCTGCGTGCCGGTGAGCAGCAGCGACCAGCCGTAGTGCGTGCGGATTTTGTCGAGTTCAATGGCGTTGAAATCCGACTTACGGATATTGCCGTTGGTGACATCGGCAAGGGCCGACAGCGAGGCCGCGGGGGCGTCATGCAGTTCCTGCGCGGTCAGCGGCTTGGCGCTGTCGTAGATAAAGTTGGTGGTCAGTACCCCACCCGTGCCGGACGCGCCGGGAATCTTCAGGTAGTAGGTCGCGCCGTGGCGCAGCGGGACGCGCGTGCGCCCATCAGCGCCCGTGCCGAACGCCTCGCGCAGGGCGAAAGTCTTCGTCCCCACGTTCACGGTGACGTACAGGCGGGTCGGGCTCCATACCCCCATGCTATACAACCAGCCGCCGCCGAGCATCACCGTCGAGCGCGGTGATGCCGCTTTGCCGGTGACGCGCTTGCCCCACAGAACTTGCCGCCCCTGTGTGACACCGGAGAAATCGACCTCCTGCCCGGAGCCCACGGCGCAGCAGCGTACCACCGGCAGCGCGTAGTCGCCGTTGATGGCCTGTTCACCGAACATCGAGCCCAGGCGGCCGAATTGCCAGGTCCCCGAAAATTGCTCGATGCCGTTCGCCGGGGTGCCGAAGACCATCACGCTGCCGCGCGGGCGGTCCACCGACCACGCGCCGGAGGCCCAGATGTTGGTCAGTTCGTAGAACCCGCTATCGACGATAAAGAGACCAATGTCGCCGCAGCGGAACTGGAAGTTCTTGAAGTACGACTGCTCGTTGCCACCGGTGTAGGGCAGCAGCGATTGATAGCGGTTAGGCAGGAAATCGGGCCCGCCTGCCCCACCCCAGCCGGAATTGCCATAGGCGACGTCCGATTCGGCCGCGGGCGCCTTGTTGTAGGTCGCGCCGTCGGCGCGTACGCCGTAGTTTTGCCAGGGGTGATAGAGATTGATGGGCATGATGAAGCCGTAATTCGTGTCGCGAATGACGATGTTGTCATGGTTCCCATCATAGTTGGTCCACAGGTAGATGCCCCCGGCGCTCGCCTGCGTGGCGCCGCTCGCCGACACCAGCAAATCCTTGAAGGTGGTGTTCATGGTATTCAGCGCCAACGCCGGCGGATAGCCCGGATAGTTCACGGTATAGTCGATCCAACCGAAATTGCCCATAAAGCGCTCGTAGGCATCCACCAGCACGGCATGATTCAACGTGCCGGAGAGGTGCTTGGGGCTGCCCCAGGCGAGGTGCTCGTAATCGTCCACCAGCTTGCGATACTGCAAATACAGGTTGCCGGTGGGCGGTGTGACGTTCGCCTTCCAGGCAATGCTCGCCACGCCGGTCTCGGCCGCGTAGCTCACCGTGTAATCCGTGCCTTCCACGTACGGACGTCCGGTCACCAGGCCATCGGCCCCTTTCAGCACGATGCGCCCGCCTTTGCCACTGATGAATTTATCATCGCTGACGGTGAAGCGCCCATCGGTGCGGTTGATCGCGCGCCACTCGGGCCAGGGCAGGTTCGCGTGAGTCGGCGATCCGGCAAGGTACTGTACGCTCACCTGGTAGTCGCCCACCGGCTTGCGCGGCGTCAGAGATTGTTCCGGCCACGCGCCGCCCCATTGCAGGGTGATCTGCTGGCTGCGGGTATCCACCACGGGCAGGAAATCGCGGTACGCTTGATAGACAGTTCCCTGCGCATCGCTGACCGTCGTGACGCGCCAGGGGTAGTAATCCAGCCCGTTGCCGCCTTGCGCCTGCAAACGAAGCACATCGCTAGTCTGCTCCCCGCGTTGCAGCGTGAACTGCTTCGTGCCGAGCACGGGGTTTTCACTGGCGAAGACCGCCTGGAGCGCGAGTTGCGCCTGCGGTCGTGCGCTCGAAGACGGCGCGACGGCCATCTCGCCGCCCGGTCGTGACATAGCATACGCGCCCAGGCAGCCCGGCCCGGTATAGGCGGGTTGCAGCGCTTCGCCGTTCTGGAAGGACGCCAGGTTCCAGCTCTCCAGCACCAGGTAGGGGCGCGTGCCGTCATGCCCGAAGGCGCGGATAATGCCCTTCGCCCCGCTCTTTTCCCCGGCAACCGCCATGCCGACCGTGAAGCCCTCGGCAGCGGGCGAGTCGCCGTTGATGGTCACGTGCGGGCCGTCCGCCGCGTAGGGATTCCAGGCTTGCACCGTGCCGCGTGAACGCAGTTGGCGTACCGCGGCATCGCCCGGCGTGTATTTGTAACTGCCGACCAGTGGTTGCTCGCCGTACTCAGCGATGGTCACCGACTCCACCGGGCCGGCCTCCCAGCGCAGCATCGGCGCACTCAGATCGCCGCTTGGCAGGGCGGACTGGTAGGCGAGCACGACGGTGTAAGGCTTTGCCGCCTCTGGTTGGCGCGCGCCGAGCCAGGCGATTTTGAAGACAGTGCTTCCGCGTTCCCCCGCGCCCGGCGTGCGGAACAGGCTGGCGGGCAGTTTGTCCGCCGTGAGCGCCACGCCGTTCGCATCCTGCGCCACCCAGTCTTTGCCCGGCTGGTAGTAACGCCCCGCCGCGTCATAAATGGCCGTCACGCCGGTAATGCGGCGGTGGTAGCAGCCATTGGCGGCGTTCTCCACCGTGACGGTATCGTCGCGCCCCGCGCCGCGCGTCATGCCCCACGCCTTCAGCATGGAGAGCTGGTCGCCGGTGAGGGATTCGCGCGTGGACAACACCAGTTGCTTGCTCGCCGGGTCACGCAGGCAGCGGCTATGGATGGTGACGTATTCCTGTCCGCCGGGCGTGGGCAGGGCATCGGTCTTCACGCCGCGCAGCCCGAACGTATAGAGCGCCCCTTCGAGCAACGGCGTGCGGTAACTCCCGCTGGGTACGAACACGCCGCTCCCGGCTTTGTAGGTGACGGCGAAGCCGGGTTTTCCCGTTTCCGGCACAAACAGCTTCTCCACCTTGGCCACGGCTTTGCCCGCCGCCAACAGGCCGAAATTCGCGCGGTCGCCCACGTTGCCGGGGCCGACCTTCGAGCCGAACACCGGCACGCCGCCTTCCAGCGTGATGGTCGCGCCGGGCGCGGCGTACCCGCGTTGCCGGGCATCCACCGTGACGCTGGCCACCTTATCCGCATACTCCTCATCGCCGATAATGTGGTAAATACGCCGCGCCGGTTCGATGTCGTTGACGGGCGGCGCGACCTCAGGGTCGAGCGCGTCGTCGGTGCCGAAGTAGCGCCGGTCGTGCACCGGTTCCGCTTCCATGAACGTGTAGATGCCCCAGCGCTGCGAATTGCGCTCGCGGTCCCAGCGCATCGCCTTAAAGAGACGGCGCGCTTTATAACTCGCCCGGTCAGCCACCCCGCCGACCGCGGTGCCCTGCGCGAATTCATTCACCACGATGTTCACGCCTTCGTAGCTCACCGCGCGCAAGTTGTTCTTATTGTAGGGATAGTCGATGGGCGAAACGACGCTGGACAACACATCCTGCCCCGGCTGCCCGATGAGCGTGCCGCCATCGCCTTTGATGTACACGCCGTTATCGATATTCAGTCGCCCGGTGGAGAAGCCGGAGCTCTCGCCGCGCCCCGGAATGTAG
>DASXVL010000104.1:0-1777 GCA_036504255.1 Armatimonadota bacterium
TGCCGAGAAGGCGGGATTGAAAGTCGGCGACATTGTTGTCGCATTGGATGGCACGGCCATCGCCGCGTCGCAGCCGGAAGATACGGATGTCTTGCCATCCATGATTCGTCAGTATAAAGTCGATAGCACCGTCGAGTTGACCATTATCCGTGATAAGGCGACGCTCAAAATTCCGGTGCAGTTGCCCAAATCGCCGATGTTGCCGCGCGAGATGCCGCAATATCGCGACGAGAATTACGATTTTTCCGTGCGCGACATCGCCTTCCTCGATCGTATTCACAACGATTGGCACGCGGACCAAACGGGCATCATAATCATGTCCGTCAATGAAGGTGGCTGGGCGGCGCTCGGCCGAGTCAAAACAGGTGATCTGCTGGTGGCGGTGAACGGCGCCCCCGTGGCGAGCGTCGCACAAATGGCGCCGATCATGGCGGGCATCGCCAAATCGCGCCCCGAGATTATTATCCTGCAAGTCAAACGCGATAACGTGAATCTGTTTCTTGAGTTACAGGGGAGTTGGCAGCAGGGTAGGCACTAAGGGCTCATGAATACCTAATCGCCCGTTGTCCGCAGGTGAGACCTGCATACCGGCGAGCGCGCCGTGCTGATCGTTTGTGAGGAGATCGAACCATGCCTTTCCGCCTTTTCAGTTTGCTGGCCGTACTCGGCCTACTCGCGACTGTGTTGCTCCCCCTGTCTCCAGCGCGCGCCGATGAGGTGGCGCAAGCCGGGCGCACGACGTTGACGCGTTGGAAAGACGCGATCATCACGCTCAAAGTTGCGGCCAAAATCACCACCACGGCCGGCGGGCAGGATTCCGCAGAGGAGATCAAGCAGGAAGCCGCCGGGACGTTCATCGATCCGAGCGGGCTCATCCTGGCCTCCCTCACCTCCGTGGATATCGTCGAAGCCTATACCAGCATGATGGGCGGGGAGGATGTAAAGGTGACGGGGAACCTGACGGGCATTAAAGCCGTGCTGGCCGACGGCACGGAACTCGATGCCAAGTTGGTACTGCGTGACAAGGATCTGGATCTGGCGTTTCTGCGCCTCGTCAAAAAATCGGACAAACCGTTCCCCGCGCTCGACCTGACCAAAACGACGCAACCGGATATCCTTGACCAGGTATTCATTCTCTATCGCCTGGGCACCGTGGGCAACCGCGTGATGAATATCTCCCCGGACCGCGTGCAGGCGCTGATCGAAAAGCCGCGCAAAGGCTATGTGCTCGGCATCGCCAGCTATGCCGCGGAAGTCGGTGCGCCGGTCTTCGGCATGGATGGCAACTTGACCGGCATCCTGCTGCGCAAAATCCAAGGGTCGAAGAGCGGCGATGATCGCGCCGGTCTGTATGTCGTGTTACCGGCGGCGGACATCGCCGAAGCGGCCACACAAGCCCCGGCCACGGCTGATATCAAAGACGCCAAGTAGCACGCGTAAAATCCTATGACACGCCACAACGCCTGGAGGACAATTGTCCTCCAGGCGTTGTGGCGTGTCATAGAGCGAATACTTCCTGGTCCGTCGCTGATGTTACGTGAGCGGCATCGGGCACAGCCGGTCTTTCACTTGCTCATATTGCCGTTCCGCAAAGCGGTCGGTCATGCCGGCAATGAAATCACACACCAGGCGCGCGCGCTGCGGCAGGGGCAAGTCGGGACACAGACCGGGGACGTCCCTGGGGTGCGCCATGAAGTAGTGAAAGAGATCGGGGATAACCTGGCGAATGTGCTCGCGCATATCCGGCGCCATGGAGCGCGACAAATAGACGTGCTCG
>DASXVL010000105.1:0-26965 GCA_036504255.1 Armatimonadota bacterium
GGAACGCCAATCTCCTGATTGGCATCTTCGTTGCGCCAATCGGGAGATTGGCGTTCCCAGGGGGGACGACGGCTTATTTTGACTATGGGGCGTCCGTGCGGAATGGCATGGCGGGGAGGCCTTCCGTGTTGTAGAGGTTGCAGGTCGGGTTGTCGCTCCAGGCATAGCGCACGTAGATGGGGGCGGGCGCCTGGGCGGCGGTGAGCGAGACGGTGTCCTTTTCTAGTGTCGCTTCGGCCGGGTAGAAGACCTTGTCGGCGCCCGCCACGGTGAAGCCGGTGAGCGGCCCGTCTTTGGCGACCAGGCCTTTGCCCACATGGCTGAATCTCAGCCGCAGTGCCGCGTTCCGGCCCACCATGCTTTCATAGACTGGCCCGGAGGATTCGATGGGCTTGCCATAGACCATGGTGAGCGCCTTCAGCGCCAGGCGTCCGCCGACATCCTGCTTGGCGATGGGGTGGATGTTGTTCGTCTCCCCGCGGTCGATGATGACCGCCAGCCCGATGTCCTTGCCCTTGGCGGCCACGTCGGCTTGCGCCTCACGGAATGCGGCCCACGTCGTCCCGTCGGGCTTACCAATGTTCGGCAATTGCACCATGAGGAAGGGCAGTTTCTGCGCGTTGAAGATGCTGCGCCACTCGGCGATCATGTCCGGCATCAGCGTGCGGAAGGAGGGGATGCGGTTGACGTTGGATTCGCCTTGATACCAGATGACGCCTTTGAAAGCAAAGGGGGCGAGCGGCTCGATCAGGTTGTTGTAGCCACCGCCGCCGGTGGCGGCCTCCCGTCGGTCGAGCAGACCGGAGAGTGGCGCTTCCATCTCCTTCATGGCTCGACTGGTCTTATAGCTCCACGTACCGGCCAGCGGCACGAGTTGCTTCGCGTCATCAGCCAGCTCCACGCGCATCTCCTCGGGTTTGGCGGCGAAGCCGCCGGGTCCGGAGGTATTCAAAACGCGGACGGCAATGACGTTGCGTCCTGGCTTGAGCGTGTTAGCGCTGACGCGAAAGGTGGAGGGGTTCCCAATGGAATTGCCCAGATACGTGCCGTTCAGCCAGGCGGTGCCGCGGTCGTCGATGAGGCCTAACTGCACGATCACGTCCTTGCCTGCCCACGCTTCCGGTAGCTCGAATTCCTTGCGGAACCAGACGACGCCTTCGAAGTTGAGGCCCACTTTGTTCCACAGTTGCGGGAGTTCCATGGACTGCCACGCATCGGTGTTGAGATCCGGCGCGGCCCAACTGGCGGCGGGGTCGGACGCCGGATCGTTTTTCCGGAACCAGGCGTCGATGCGGGCGTCTTCATCCGTGCAAATGCGCTGCAGCACGTCGCGGCCGCACCACATTTCGGTCGGGCTACCCGGTATGCTGGTCTGCACCAAGCCGATGGGAATGCCCAGCGCCTGCTGTACATCGCGGCCGAAGAAGTAGGCGACGGCGGAAAAGCCGCCACCTTGCTGATAGCCATGCTCCCCGAGCGCAACGGTCTCCTGCGTGCAGAGCGTCCATTTGCAGTTATTGGCCCGTTTCAACCACGAAGGGATATCGAAGAGGCGCAGTTGCGGATGTTCAGCCTTGGCGATCTCCTCCGCGGAATTCTGCACAAAGCGCATGCCGAACGACATGTTGGACTGTCCGGAACACAGCCAGACATCGCCCGTCAAGACATCGGTGAATTCCACCTTCTTTGCGCCCGACACGACGGAGAGTGTATAGGTGCCCCCGGCAGGAAAGGGGCCGAGCTTGACCAGCCAGCGGCCATCGGCGCCGGCCACGGCCACGGCGGTCTGGCCGCCCATGGCAACCGTCACCGTGGCCCCCGGTGTAGTCCATCCCCACACCGGCGCTTTCACCGCGCACGGAAAGACCATGTGCTCGTTAAAGAGCGGATGGAGAAACGGCCCGCCCGCTGCCTGCAGACAACTGCCCAGGCAGAGCAGGGCCACGGCGCAAATCGCCGTCCAATTGATGCGGATCATGTAGCGGCCTCCTTGGAAATTGCGTGTACGCATAGCATGTCAATTATAACAAGGATAGCTGCCAGCGTCACCGCATCTCTGGCGGCACGGTACGACGGCTGCAATGTCATCCCTGGGCACGCCAATTTCCCGATTGCCGCTACAAAAAATGCCGATCAGGCGATTGGCGTTCCCGGCATAGACGGCTATACTAGGCGTTACCAGGTTTCTGGAGCGAGGTGAGGCATGGAACAGGTGATGATTCCCGCGGTGGCAGTGCCGGTGGCGGTAGAGTGTGATGTGCTGGTGTGCGGCGGGGGCTGCAGTGGCGTGGCGGCGGCGGTGGCGGCGGCGCGGCACGGGGCGCGGGTGGCGTTGCTGGAGCGCTGGCCAAGCGTCGGCGGCATGGCGACCAACGCGCTGGTGAACGGCTGGCATCGCAGCGACCGCGAGAAGATGGTCATCTACGGTCTGGTCGAGGAGTCCGCCGAACGCGCTGCGCGCCAGGGCTGGATCACGCGCGACCGCAACTATCCGCATGCGCATGAGACGCACTGGTTCGACCCGGAAGGCATGCGCATCGTCTGGCAACGCATGCTCGATGAAGCCGGGGTGCGCACCTTCTGTTATCTGGCCGCGGGTGAGCCGATCATCGAAGACGGCTGCCTGCGTGGGGTGCTGGCGGACACGAAACAGGGTCGGCGCGCGTTTCTCGGCACGATCATCATCGACGCGACCGGGGACGGCGACATCGTCGCGAAAGCCGGTGTGCCCTTTGACGTCGGGCGGCCCAGCGACGGCCGCGTGCAGGGGATGACCATGATGTTTGCCTTGCAGGGCATCGATCAATCCGACGAGGCGCAGCGCCTACGTGAAGAACGCATACCCGCCGTGATCGAGATGATGCGGCAGCGGCGCGACGCGGGAGAGTTCCCGCAGTTCAATGAAGGCAACGTGCGCGGCACGATCACCTATTGGGGGACCCACGACCACACCCCGTGGAACGTCTGCCCGGTGGCGGGCGACCCGTTGTCGGAAGAGGAGCTCTCGCGCCTCACCGCCCTCTCGCGCGAGCAGGTGGTGCAATACCTGGAGTTCTGGCGCGCGCACCTGCCCGGTATGGACAAGGCGATTATCGAGCAAACCGGCTTCAGCATCGGCATCCGCGAATCGCGGCGCGTACGTGGCCTGAAAACGTTGGACGGCCACATGGTGGTGGATGCCGTCAAGCAGCCGGACGCCGTCGGGCACGGCGTGTGGATGATCGACATTCACGACCCGCTGGGCAGCGGCTATACCACCTTCTCCGACCAAAACGCACGCAATACGCTGGAGGCGGGCACCAGCTACCACATTCCCCTCGGCATGTGCCTGAACGCGCACTACCCTAACCTCGCCGTCGCCGGGCGCTGTGCCTCCTCCACGCACGAGGCCCACGCCTCCATCCGCGTGCAGACGCACTGCATGGTCATGGCGCAAGGCGTCGGAACCGCCGCCGCCCTCGCCCTCGACGCCGGTACCACCATGCAGCAGGTAGACCGCGCCAAACTGCAACGCACCCTGCGCCAGGACGGCGTCTACCTGGAAGACGTGCCGGAAGAGAAGTAGCGCCCCCTGGGCACGCCAATCTCCCGATTGGCGTTTTACCGCCTGGGGACAGGCACCGGATTTGCTGCCGGTGCGGTGCCTAATACAGCGTGAGTTGCCTGTCCCCCGTCGATAGATTCGGTGGTGGTATTAGCCAATACCCTGGGCGCGCCAATCTCCCGATTGGCGATAACGAAAGATGCCAATCAGGAGATTGGCGGTCCCAGGGGAATAAAAGAGCAGGAATACCGTCTGTTCGCTTGAATAATAGCCAGAGCAACCACTGTTTTTCCAGTATGCCAGGGAGGGAACCCGCATGTTATGGCGCCGTCTGCTCATCTGTAGTGCGATTGTGGCCGCGTTGCTCGTCTCCATAACCCTCAGAATGATATCGGACCCAATACGCTGGGCGGATCAGCGATCCGACCGCTCACCTTCTCCAGTGGAGGTATTGCCCAATCCTTTCAGTTGGCGAGCTACCGATTTGGCGGAAAGCTGTTATCCGTTTGTGTGGCAGAAAACGCCTCGTGAACGGTTGCGTACCCTGTTGCAACCTCCCCAGCAAATGCCCAGCGGGACCGATGAACTGGCGTTCGCGCGTTTCGCGCAATATGCGGCAACGCATGAGGACGAGAAGATATTCCGCGAAGGCCTGCGCCGTGAGCCGCGGAACGCGCTGTACCATTACCTGTTGGCGGATATGTATCTGACGCATAGCCTGCGTGGTAAGCAGCCGCAAATCGATAAAAAGACCGGCGCGTTACATTACCGCTATACAATTACCGACCGCCGCATGCTTGATTTGGGGATGCGGGAGTTGGCGCTTGGCTTACCGCTGCCGTTTCAGAGTCACCGTGCCGCGCTAATTCGCGCGCAATTGGCCGCCCTACCGCCCATGTGTAACTACGTAGATAGTATTAATACACTTACAGTGCAGGCGGCCGTGCTTTTTCCCGAATACGAGAAGGTGCGCCATTGTGCGTGGGTGAACGGTTTCTATTTGACGCTGTTGCTGAAAGAAGGCAAACGGGCGGAGGCCGAGCCATTTCTGCATACCGGAGAACATCTGGTTGTGCAGGTGGCGAACGATGCGCCCCTGTCGCTGATCGAACAGTTAACGGCGCTGATGCTCGGTAATGTCAGTCAAAAAAATGATGCGCGTATCAGCCGCTCCTTTGGACTCACCCGCGAAGCTGCCATGATCGAGGCACACCAAGAGTTGCTCATTGGGAAGTTGCGAGAGTGGCGAGAGCATGGGCGCCTAATAGGAGGACATAAGTTCTCTGCACTCATTTACGAGCACGCCGGCATAATGCCGGGAGAAGCACTGCCAATCTTCGGCACCCAGCCGGCGGGGTTAATCACCCAGGAATCGCTCCGCCCTTCGAGCCTGGTGGAATATGTGCTGATAGAGCGGTGGGTGGCGCAAGGCCTGTGCCTCTTTGCCAGCCTACTCTTAGCGTATGCCGGGTTGTGCTACTGGCGTTGGAAACTTGCGTCACGCGGCGTCGGGTTGCCTGCGCCGGGCATTGACCTCACTCCGGCGGATTGGCTGCGCATCGTGAGCTATGGATTACTGATGCCATTAGCCCTGTACTTGCTCTATCTCGGCCTCCCCGCGCTGTCCTGGCGTGATCATGGGGTCGTGTCTGCCATTGCGCGGTTTGGCATCGGCATCGGGGTATTCACGCTCTGGACGCTCATCGTGCCCACCACTATGACCGCCGGGCTCCTCCGGCAGCGGAGCATCGCCGCCGGCCTGCTGACGGTGGCAGGACGACCTTGGCGCACACGCTTTGCTCGGCTGGCCGCCTCCATTTTTGCCGCCATCTGGTGTAGCCTGGAAGCGAGCCTGCTGCTACCACTCATTGCTTCGACGTTGCTCGCCCCCGTGCTCGCGCATTCCCCCTTCCGTGGCAGCATCGCATCGGACGCGACGTTGTGCGTATTGGCGGTGCTGATGCTGGCGCTCCCGTTGCTGCCGGCGTTCTCGACGCGCAAGCACGCTGACGCCGCCCCCCATCACTTGGCGATGGCGCGCTCGCTGCTCACGCTCTATGCCGTCATGACGTTGTTCTTCGCCGCACTCGTCCCGGTGTGTTCAGCCTTCGAACGCTATTACGTGCGCACCGATCACCTCATGGCCCCGATGCGGCAAGGTGATGACTTTGCCTGCAGCATGGCCGAAGGGCAAGTCATGCTCATGCTGCGCCAGGACGTCCGGGACGGCGCGACGGCGCTGGGTATCCCGTGGCGCTGATCCCCCTGGGACCGTCAATCTCCCGGTTGGCGCTACGAAAGATGCCAATCAGGAGATTGGCGGTCCCAGGGGGATAAAAGAGCAGGAATACCGTCTTCGCACTTGAATAATAGCCAGAGCACCCGTATGCACTATGCCAGGGAGGAAACCTGCATGATATGGCGCCGCCTACTTATCTGTAGCGCGATTGTGACTACATTAGTATTATCAGTAACCTACGTTCTGCGGTTGAATACCCTACCGATGGCGGATGAGCTGACCGACGATTCTCATGCGCCATACTTTCATTTTCTCAACCGTTCTCTTCTGCGCATAGACGATCAGGCGGAAAGCTGTTATCCGTTTGTGTGGCAGAGACCGCAACGAGAATTGCTGCGCTCCCTGTTGCAACGTCCGCAGCAGGCGCCCACGGGTACCGATGAGCTGGCGTTGGCGCGGTATGCACAATATGCGGCGATGCAGGCGGATGAAAAGATATTCCGAGAAGGCCTACGCCGTGAGCCACATAACGCGCTGTATCACTACCTGTTGGCGGAGTGGTATCTAACACACAGCCTGCGTGGCAGAGGGCCGCAAACCGTTAAGAAAACCGGCACGTTTCATTACGATTATACGATTACCGACCGCCATGCGCTTGATCAAGGAATGCGGGAGTTGGCGCTTGGCATGCAACTGCCGTTTCAGAGTCACCGCGCCGCACTGATTCATGCGCAATTGGCCGCCCTGCCGCCCACGCGTGACTATGCGGATCGTATCAATGAATTTGCCGTGCTCTCGGCCGTGCGTTTCCCCGAATACGGGAAGGTACGCAACTTTGCGCGGGTAAACGGCTTCTACCTGTCGCTGTTGCTGCAAGAAGGCAAACGCGCGGAGGCCGAGCCGTTTTTGCATACCGGTGAGCATCTGGTGGTACAGCTTGCGAACGACTCGCCGCTCTCGTTGATAGATCAGTTAGTGACACTGGCGGTCGGTGATATCTGCGAGAAGAATGATGCACGCGTCTGCCGCTCCTTCGGTCTCACCCGCGAAGCCGCCATGATCGAGGCGCACCAGGCATTGCTGATTGGAAAGCTGCACGAGTGGAAACTTCGCGGACGCCTGCTACATGCCCGTGAGATGGATACCCTCCTTCGGACGCATGCCGGCATACTGCCGGGGATACTGTTACCGGTCTTCGGCACACAGCCGGCGGGATTAATCACCCAGGAGTCGCTCCGTCCGTCGCGCTTAGTGGAATATGTGCTGTTCGAGGGGGGGATGGCAGGCGGTTTGAGTGTACTAGCCTGCCTGCTCTTGCTGTATGCCGGGTTGCACTACTGGCGTTGGAAGCTTGTGACACGGGGCGCCGGGTTGCCTGCGCCGAATGTGGCGCTCACTCCGGCGGAGTGGCTGCGCCTGGTGAGCTACGGATTGCTGGCGCCTTTAGCCCTGTACCTGCTCTATATCGCCCTCCCCGCGGTGTCCTGGCGTGATCATGGGATTGCTCGCGCCGGATTGCCGTTTGGTCTCGGCGTGGGGGTGTTCACGCTGTGGACGCTCATCGTGCCCACCACCATGGCCGCCGGGCTCCTCCGACAGCGGAGCATCGCCGCCGGCCTGCTGACGGTGGCAGGACGACCTTGGCGCACGCGCTTTGCTCGACTGGCCGCCTCCATCCTCGCCGTCATCTGGTGTCTCTTGGTATCAGCCCGGCTGCTGCCCCCCATCAGTGTGGCACTGCTCGCACCCGTGCTCGCGCATTCCCCCTTCGGTGACGGGGCACAGATCGCGCTGATGTGCTTCTGGGCGGTCCTGATACCGGCGCTCCCGTTGCTGCCGGCGTTGTGGACGCGCAAGCACGCTGACGCCGCCCCTCATCACCTCGCGATGGCGCGCTCAATGATGACGCTCTACGCAGTTATGACATTGTTCTTCGCCGCGCTCGTCCCGGTGAGCGCCGCCTTCGAACGTCATTACGTGCGCATTGATCGCATCATGGCCCCGATGCAAGCAGGCGATGATATCGGATTCACCATGGTCGAAGGCCAACTAACCCTCATGCTGCGCCAGGATGTCCGGGACGGTGCGACGGCGCTGGGTATCCCATGGCGCTGATCTCCCTGGGAACGCCAATACGTCGCCGAGCAGGGTGATCATGGCGTCCACTTCCGCCGCGGTGAGGTTGAGGGCGGGCATGAAGCGCAGCGTGTTCGGGCGCGGGGCGTTGATGAGCAGGCCGTGCGCGAAGGCGCGTTTGGTGATCTCGGCGGCGTTCTCCTGCGGGATCTCCAGCGCGAGGAGCAGGCCGCGGCCGCGCACGCTGCCGAGGGCGAAGCGCGCGGAGAGGGCGTCCAACTGCGCGGTGAGGTAGGCGCTCATGCGGTTGACGTTGTCCAAAAAGCCGGGGGCGGTGACGGTGCGCAGCACGGCGCACCCGGCGGCGGTGACGAGCGGGTTGCCGTTGTAGGTGCCGCCCTGGTCGCCCGGTTGGAAGCAGCACACCGCGTCGCGCGCGACGAGCGCCGCCAGCGGCACGCCGCCGCCGATGCCCTTGCCCAGCGTCATGATGTCCGGCGTGATGCCGGCCCACTGGTGCGCGAAAAGTTTGCCCGTGCGGCCGATGCCCGTCTGCACTTCATCCACGATGAGCAGAATGCCCGCTTCATCGGCCAGCGCGCGCAGCCCCTGCAGGTAAGCGTCGTCCGCCGGAATGACCCCCGCCTCGCCCTGAATCGGCTCCAGCAGAATGCCCACTGTCTTCGGCGTGATGGCGCGGCGCACGGCGTCGAGGTCGTTCAACTCGACTTTGGGGAAGCCGGAGACTTTTGGCTCGTACAGCTCCGCCCACTGCGGCTTGCCCGAGGCGGACATGGTCGCCAGCGTGCGTCCGTGGAAGGCGTGGTCCATGGTGATGATCTCATACGCGCCGTCCTTGTGCAGTTGCCCCCACTTGCGCGCCAGCTTGATCGCCCCCTCGTTCGCCTCCGCGCCGCAGTTGGTGAAGAAGACCTTGTCGAGGTCGCAACCGTCCACGAGCAACTGCGCCAATTCGCACATGGGCGTGTTGAAATACGCCGGGCTCGGGTTGATGAGCGTCGCCGCCTGCTGCTGAATCGCCTCCACCACCACGCGCGGGGAATGGCCCAGGCAGTTCACCGCCCAGCCCTGCACGAAGTCGAGGTAGCGCTGCCCCGTGTTGTCCCACAGCCACGCGCCCTCGCCGCGCACCATGCTCACCGCCGGCCGGTCGGTAATATACATCAAGGCATCCGTCTGCAACGCGCTATCGATCATCGGTTTCTCCTTCTACATGCTGTGGCTGTCTAGCCCTCACCCCAACCCCTCTCCCAAGTCTGGGCGAGGGGCATTAGCCCTCATTAACAAAAAAACCCTCCGCACCGGGAGGGTTCAACACACGCCATCGCGTACCCAGGTGCGGCTTACACGTCCCAGGCAGTACGACGGATATGCGGTTGGCAACAGAAAATGGTCATAGCTGTATTCACATGAAATGGTACCGCCGATCCCCCATGCCTGTCAATGGCTGCGGGGTGCGAGATCGATGGCGCGGAACGAGAAAGCAGCTTAGCGGCGGACGGTATCCCCGCCGAGCGCATCGCCTCCTCCCGTTACATTTGGTATACTACATGCAACGGGGTGACCGGATGAGTCTGCATATTCAGATTGACGCGACACAAATTGCCGTGTTTTGCCAGCGGCACCATATTCGCAAATTCGCCTTTTTCGGTTCGGTATTGCGGGATGATTTTCGCCCGGACAGTGACGTGGATGTGCTCGTCGAATTTGAGCCTGGTTGCGTCCCGGGTCTGATCACCCTGATGAGCATGCAGTTGGAATTTTCCGAAATGATCGGCCGGGACGCGGATTTTCGCACGCCACGTGATTTAAGTACTCTGTTCCGTGACCGAGTGGTCGCGGAAGCCGAGGTATTGTATGCGGCCTAATTCCTGATTTGTACCTGCTACAGGGCAAAATGTTATTCTGCTGGTGATCGCCTCCTTGCGATTGTTGCGCCGACATCCATGTCGGCGCGTTGTTTTTTGTTGGCCTTTTCCAGGGGCGGCATCGTGCCGCGCCCTGGCTAGTCGCTTCCCGCCCCATTCGGGGCTTTGTTCCGCATCCCTGCGGAACATGAACTACGCTTCCACGCTTGGCCGCAGGGATGCGGACAACAGCCACGAAGTGGCGGCAAGCCACTAGCCAGGTGGCGGCACGACGCCGCCCCTGGACCAAACGCACCAAAACCCCGCGCCGACAGGACGTCGGCGCAACGCTCGCAGGACGCGACAGACAAGACCGTACCATTATCCCCGCCCTCCTTCCCACTTGCCAGATAGCAAGATATGCTATACTACCGTCATGGTGCATGACACGGTCGCAGAACAGGCCCTTACGGCGCAACTGTGGGATATGCTGCGTGCGTTGCCGCTCCCCGCGCGGGTGCTGGCGTTGCAGGCGCGGTTTCAGCAGCATTACGCGGAGTTGGGCGCGCGGATGTATGTTGAGGCGGATGAAGCGGCGGCGCGCGATGCGGCGTTGCTGGACGCCTACCGCGCCACGCCGGGGCTATCGGCCATCCTGCGGCGGGCGCGCGTACTCACCGTGTGTGCGGAACGCCTGCCGGTCATCCTGCATCCCGAGGAATTGCTCGTCGGACGACAAACCTGCAACGGCCGTTTGTCGGGTGCGGTCGCGGAGGAAGCCAGCGCCCTGGGGTACGCCGCCACCACCGGGCATATCGTGCATGATTACGCCGGGCTGCTCGCGCACGGCATCGCCGGGTATCGCGTATTGTTGAGCCAGCGTATGGCGCAGCCGCTCACCGAGGACGCCGCGACCACACTGGCGGGGTTTGCCGAGGCGCTGAGCGCTTTTGACCGCTTTGTCACCCGACATGCCGAGGCGGCGGAGGCGCTCGCCGCCACGCGCACCGGCGACGCGGCGGCCGAGTGGCGGCAACGCGCGCACGACTTGCGTGCCCTGCACGACGCGCCGCCCACGACCTTCGCGCAGGGGCTACAGTTGCTCTGGCTGGCGCACATCTTTTTGCATGTGGAAAACCCCTCCGTGGCCATCTCCTTCGGACGCTTTGACCAATACCTGTGGCCACTGCTGCGCGACGATTTGGCTGCCGGACGAAGCGACTGGCCGACGGCCTTCGCCATCGTGTGCGCCTTCTTGCTGAAATGCTGCGAGGGCGAGGAAAGCCAGAACGTCATTCTCGGCGGTATGGACCGCGCGGGGCGGGACGCGAGCAATCCGCTCTCGCTGCTCATGCTGGCGGCGATGCGCCGGCTGGCGACCTTCCAACCCAGCCTGTGCGTGCGCCTGCACCCCGGCGCGTCGCCGGTTTTTCTGCGGGCCGCGTGTGAACTGTCGGCGGCGGGCAACGGCAACCCCGGCTTTCTGAACGATCCAGTGGTCATCGCCGGGCTGGAAGCGGTGGGCATTCCCACCGCGGACGCGCGCGACTACGGGGTGGTGGGCTGCTACGAGGCGACCGTGCCCGGCGCGTGTTATCCAAACACCGTGTTGTGTTCGCTGCATCTGGTGCGCGATCTCGCCAGCTACCTCGCCACGGCGGAGGCGCAGCAGGTCGCGAGCTTCGACGCATTCCTCGCCGGTTGGCTCGCGCACGTGCGGGATAACTACCTGCACGACGTGTTGCCGGGCGTGCAAGCTCGCTGGAACCATTTCCGCGAGCACGCGCCCTCGCCCTTCGGCAGCCTGCTCATGCGCGACTGCCTCACCCGCGCCCTGCCGTTGGAAGCGGGTGGGGCGGTGAGCAATTTGGTGGGCATCAACATGCTCGGCCTGGGCACGGTGGTGGACAGCCTACACGCCGTGCGCGAGGTGGTCTTCACGCGCGGCGCGGTCACGCTGGCGGCGCTCGCCGCAGCGATCGCGCAGGATTTCCCGGACGAGGCGCTGCGCCTGCGCCTGCAGCAGGTGGCGGGACGCTACGGCACGGACAGTCCGGCCACCAATGACCTGGCGGCGCAGGTCTCCGGGCAGTTGGCCGACATGGTGCTGGCCAGTCGCCTGGACGACGGCGTGCGCCCTTGCCCGAGCTTCTTTCAATTCTCCGGCGACATCTACGCGTTGGGCATGGCCTCGCCCGATGGCCGCCACGCGCGCGACCTCATCAGCTACGGCGTCGCCCCTGCCGCCAGCGTCGCCACCGAGGCCACCAGCACACTGCTCTCCGCCGCCCACGTCGCGCAGTCGCGCGCCGCCTGCGGCTGCCCGCTAGCGCTCTCGCTCTCCCCCGACGACCTAGGCGGGGCGCAGGGCCTCGCACGCCTGGGCCAGCTGGTGACCACCTACTTCGCCCTCGGCGGCTTCCACGTGCACGTCAACGTCATGCAAGCCGCCACCCTGCGCGCCGCACAAGCCGACCCCACGCACCACGCCGCCCTCACCATCCGCGTCAGCGGCTACAGCGCCCGCTTCGTCACCGTCGAACGGCAATGGCAAGACGCCCTCATCGCGCGAACCGAACGCGGGCGGTAAGGGGAGCGTGACAGGCAACGAGATCCGCTCGTCGGGTACGCCGCGTGATCCAGCCATGCTGCCCAATGACACCACTGGAAACCAAATCGTCCTTCACAATGCCCACACGAAAAAGGGTGTCCACCGCCTCCGCCCCAAAACACCGACCGGCCTGCCTCCGCCCGTCAACCTGGGAACGCCAATCTCCCGATTGGCGCAGGGCCTGTGTTTTATGCCTAGCGGCATGCATTTCCTCATACGACGGGAAAGACGCCAATCAGGAGATTGGCGTTCCCAGGAAATGCCTGCCGGCATTCATCCCTCTTTCAGATCCTTCCGCAGGGATTTTGAGCGTGGGCAGGCGGCCCGCAGACTACACCGCCAGCCCATTCACGCGCGCGATGTCGGTCTCGTCGATGATGGCGCCCTGGGCGCGGAGGGCTGTTTGCAGGGTGGCGGGGTCTAGTTGGCGGGGGGTGAGGCCTTGTTGCAGCGAGAGGGCGGCGGCGAGGCCGGCGGCTTCACCAGTGAGCAGGCATTGCGCCATGACACGGAGGGAGCCGAGGGCGCGGTGGGTGACGGAGACGCAGCGCCCGGCTGTGAGCAGGTTGTCGATGGTTTGCGGCACGAGGATGCGGTAAGGGATCTGGTATTTGAAGCCGGGCTCCGGGTAGAATTTGCTGCTGTCCATGCCCGGCCCGTCGATGTGGTGGATGTCGATGAAGAACGCGCCGTAGCCGATGCTGTCCGCCCAGGTGCGCTGCGCGAGCATGTCCTCGTCGGTGAGCAGCAACTCGCCGAGGATGCGGCGTGACTCGCGGATGCCCACGGTGTTCGGGGTGGAGACCATGTAGCAGGCCTCCATGCCGGGCACATATTTGCGGAAGACGTCGATGGATTGGTAGGCCTGGCGGCGGCCCTCCATGGTGGCGGCGGTGAGCGCCTCCGCGCGCGTGGCGTCGATGCCGGTGATGTGCGTGAAGTTGATGCCGACTTGATCGGGGCGCGTCGGCGTCCACCAAAAACCCATGATCGTTGTCTGAAACGGATCCATGTCGCCGTTGCGCTGCGCCTCAAGCCAGACGTGGGTCATCGGGTAGTCGGTGCGCCAGGCTTCCACGCGCGGCCAATCGACGCCGCCGATGGTGAACATGAGCGTCACCGGCTGACATTTTTCATCGCCGGGCCGTCCGACTTCGAAGGATGCGCCCGCCGACGCGGCGACATCGCCGTCGCCGGTACAGTCGATGACGCGTTTAGCCCGCACTGCCTGCCGCCCGCCCTTGTTTTGGATGACCGCGCCGACGACGCAGCCGTCCTCCACCAAACTCGCGCAGAATTGCGTGTAGTAGAGCACGCGCGCGCCGCACGCTTGCGCCATCTTGTCGAGGATGAATTTGAGCCCTTCCACCTCGAACCACACGCCGTTGGCGTTGCGAAACCCGTAGCCGTCATCGACAAGCCGCTGCGCGATTTCATCCGCGATGCCGCCCACCACGCGCGTCTCCGTCTCACTCGCGCGGAAGGTGCTGATGTGCCCATGCCCGCCCGCCGTGGCCACCCCGCCCAGGCAGTTGAACTGCTCAATAATCAGCACGGAGGCCCCGGCGCGCGCGGCGCTGAACGCCGCGCCCACTCCGGCCGGCCCACCGCCCACCACCAATACATCGACCTCGGCGGCGACGGGCAACTGTTGCGCAGGCATAGCGACGAAAGACATGGCGATCCACCTCGGTAGAAGATTTGTCTTATGATACTGACTGGGGCACGCTGCGTCGTGGGGTTAACCGCTGTTCTTTGTGACAGAATCGCTGGTGTGGGAGCAGATCCCCCTGGGAACGCCAATCTCCCGATTGGCGCTTTTCGTCTCGCCAATCGGGAGATTGGCGTTCCCAGGGGGGACGTATGTGCCAATTGTTACAGATTCAGGTTACGATCACCGCAGGGGGTGCGCGCCAAAGATCGAACAGGGAAGCGGACGATTCAAGGGAGTAAGGATATCGCGATGCGCACACGACCATATTTTCAGGTGATGGGGTATTGGCTCAATGAGCCGGCGTTGCTGCGCCCGGAGCTGGCGCTCTCGGCGATGGAGGCGTTGGCCGCCGAGGGGTATGACGCGACGCGCGTGATGTTGCGCAATACTAATTTCAGCCACCGCTCGCCGCGCGTGGTGGAGGTCATCGCCGCCATGGTGGAACGCGCGCACCAACACGGGTTGCGCGTGGCGCTCGATTGCGAGCCGCACGCGACGCCGGTGGGGCGCGACATGGGTGCAGAGTTTCCCGAGGCCATGGGCGAGCGCCTGGTGTGCGCGTCCGCCCCGCTGGTGGATGGCCATTTCCGCCTGCATATTCCTAACCCGTGCAGCGACAGCCAGATGCCGATCTTCACCGGCGTGGAGGCTGCCTTCGTGCGTCGCCATGGGCGTGTGGACCCGCTGACCGACTTCACCTTCGCGTCGCAATGCGTGGCGGAACCCTACGACGAAGGGTACATCCAGCGCGAGAGCGCCTACGTGACCGGTAAGGGTAATGCCTGGCATCGCCGCCACACGCACCTCAGCGGGCGCGTGGCCGATGGGCGCGACGGCGAACTCCTCGTCTACGCGCGCTATCACGATGTGGGGCTGCTCGATTTCTACGCGGACGGCTTCCGGCAATATTTTGACGCCCTGCTCGCTTGTTACCGCGACATCCCGCTCGACGGGGTGGGGTGGGACGAACCGGCGGTCAGTGGCGATTGGGGCATGTACCGCTATGGCAGGGCCTTCGCCGCCGCCTTCCAGCGGGAAAACGGCTACGCGCTGCGCGAGCGCCTCTACCTGCTCGACGCGCCGGGCGTCGCGCCCGAGGCGGTGCAGGTGCGTCTCGACTACTACCGCACGCTCAACGACGGCGTCTTTCAGGCGCAACGGCAGATGATCGCCACGGCGCACGCGCTTTTCGGCGACGAGCTATTGCTCGGCACGCACCACACCTGGCAGGGCGAGGGCGGCATCAACGACTACCGCGCGGGCGCGGTGGATTACTTCCGCTTGAACGAGAATATGGACGCCGGTTACACCGATAGCTGGTGGTGGGATGACGGCTCCGTCAACTACACCTTCGCGCTCGCCGGCAGCCTGGGGCGTCTGACGCCCTCCGGCTGCGCCGAGTGCAACACCTGGGACGCCAAGCCAACCAACGCGCTGGTGGCGTACTACACCCGGCTCATGGCGCTCATGCGCGTGAATTGGTTCAATATCTGGTACGGCGAGGACGCCGACACCTGCCGCTATCCCGACCACTATACCTGGGCGGCGAGCAACGCCTGCATGCGCCGCAACCAGCGCCTGCTGGAGTCGCTCGGCGCGGCGCGCCCGTTGGTGGACGTCGCCATCTGGCACGGCTGGGAAGGCGTGATGGCCCTCAACCGCGCGGAGTGGGCGAGTGCGCACAAGGCATTCTGCCTCAATACCGCCACCGCGTTGCTGCAGCGCAACATCGCCTTTGACTTCGTGGACAGCAGCCTACTCGCCGACGCCACGGTGGCGGACGGGCAACTGGTGACGCGCTTGGAGCGCTACCGCGTGCTGGTGCTGCCCTACGCTCCGGTGCTGCCGCGCGCCGCGTGGCAGACCTGCCTGCGCTTTGCCGAGGCGGGCGGCAGGGTGCTCTTCATCGGCCCGCCGCCCACGCGCACCGTGGAGGGCGACGAGATCGCCGCCGATTTTGCCGCGCGCGTCGGCATGACCGCGCTGCCCGTCGAGCTATACGTGGCCTATGTCGATGCCATCTGCACCTTGCCGCAGGGCCGCGCGGAGAAGCTGGAGATAAGCTATCCGCTGCAGCCGACCACCGGGCGGGCGCTCCGCTCCAGCGAAGATGAGGTGCACGGCGTGGCCGGTAACGGCGTTGTCTACCTCAGCGACCTCGACCCGCGCCACCGCCTGGTCGAGCTGCTGGCGTGCTGGCTCACTCCGCCGGTGCTGTGTTACTCCGACAGCATCCTCTGGCGTCTCTATCAGGATGGTGATACGCAGCGTCTACTGCTCATCGCCCGCCGCGACCGCGAGATGTCCGGCCTCGTGCGCGTCGCCGGCTACGAACTGGCCATCGACAGCGGCAGCATCGCCCTGCTGCACCTCACCGCCGACGGCCTGCGCGTGGAGACGGACGACATGCGCTACACGGTGGCGACCGGCGTGGGCGTTGGGTAATGTGCCCACGCGGCTCCCTGAGTTGACCAAAAAAACCCCCGTGCCATCCGAGACGGCGCGGGGGTTTTTGGTCAACTCAGCATGCGTGGGCTTTACCAGGCCACGACATGGACGTTTCTAAGGAAGGACGACGGCTTTAACTGGTGCGAGAATTCCGTAAAGGCGGCGTATTTCAACGTAGTGAAATCAATCGCCGTGCCACTATCCGTCCAGGTGGACGACGGCTTGTCATAGGACGTATCGGTCCCTGTCCAGAAGGTGTTGAGGACTTTTGTCTTGGTAACCCACAACGTGCCGGTAATCGGTGTAGTCTTATCAAAGCGGACGTGGTAGGTCAGATAATCCGGATTCTGGCAGCCACAGTTGATCTGAGTGCCCAACAACGTGGTCCACGTGTGGGTGGTGGTGCTGCCGAACGCCGCGGTATTCCCAGAGATTTTGATGATTTTTGCAAAATTATAATTGACGCGGTTAACGCACACGCCATAGCCGTTCTGCGTAGCATCGCTGACCCAGACGTACCAGGAGTTATCATTATTGGCGGGATCGGAAATCGCCACGTCAAAGGATAATTCTACATGGCTCGCTTTGTCCATCGATTGATTATGCACCTTGCCGGTCACCTGCCAGGCATGGTTACTGGAGCCGGTCAAGGAAATAGCGTTGAGACTGTTATAACTCGTATAACACCAGGCGCCGATGCCGTTCGAACGGCCGATCCAGCCATTCATCTTGGCGCCTTTAGCGGTGTCAAGATTCCCAGCTCCTCCGTTCATCCACCCCGAGTTGAAGTCTTCCACAAATGCTACGCTGTCTTTGGGGTCTTTCGTCATGGCGACATGCCCGTCAATGAAGGATTGGATGACACCACCGTCATGGCGCATGCCCAAATCGAAATAGTTGTTAATGATCGGCGGGGTGATGGCCTCATCCAGGTCGGAGGTGAGCATGGTCTCCGACGGCGCGTTGAAATCGGCCATGGCGTGGTCGCCAATCTGAACGTTGTAGCCGTAACTTGGGGCGCTGCCGGAACCGCGTTTCTGCGCCGTCGGGCAGTCATAGACCTTGTCGGCAACTTGGATGGCGCTCAGCCAGTAGTTGGGTGAAGTGGTGACGGCTGAGGGTAGGACTTCATTGTTATCCTGTACCCACATCGTCACTGCGAGCGCGATTTGTTTCTGGTTGCTCAGGCACTTCGTCTGCCGCGCTTTCTCGCGCGCTTTGCCGAAGACGGGGAAGAGGATCGCTGCAAGGATCGCTATAATAGCGATCACTACGAGTAGCTCAATCAAGGTAAACCCTGACCGTGTGCGCGCGAACCGTGGGGATATCAGCATGGCGTACTCCTTTCAATCGAAACACAAAATAACGTTGGGAGAAGACTGGGAACAGTACGTTCCAATGTACCTCTTAGGTATAAGCCCTGTGCGGTACCCTGTCAAGGTAGATTTACGTTATTAAACTTGTTTAATAACGCGGCTGTCGTCCGGCGCCATGCGCGCCGCTACGGCAGCCCCGCCTGCCGCCGAAAGATTTTCCGCCAGCTTCTTGACAAACCGTCGTCACTTCGCGACAATCAAGCGTCCGGCGCTGGAACCGTTTCCATATTTATAAGGTCGCGTCGGCGTCAGGAGAAATTGCATGAGTAGACGATTTGTGTTCGCGCTGGCTGTCGCGGCGCTGCTGCTAACCACGTCATCCGTGTTGGCCGTCACGCCGCCGAAACAGGTTTTCGCGCATTACATGGGCTGTTGGCCCGCGGCTTCCGGCGCGCTGGCCTGGGCGAAGCAGAATGAAGCCAAGAGCCTGCGCCATGACGCCACGGATGAGGTCACACGGCGGGGCGGGCACGTGCGCAACTGGGATTTGACACCGCCGGGCGTGACGCTCACCGCGGAGGAGAGCGCCGACCTGGAGATTCGCCGTGCGCTGCGCATAGGCATTGATGGCTTTGCCGTGGACGCCTGGGCGGGCTCGGACAACGCCAAGCGCAGCCTCGATGCGCTCTTCAAGGTGGCCGAGGAGAAAAACTACCCATTTCAGCTCACCGTCTGCATTGACCCCACCTGTGGCGGCAAGATCGTCGAGACCGTGAAATACCTGCTCGACAAGCACGGCAACAGCACAAAGTTGGCCCGCCGCGACGGCAAACCACTGGTGTTCGGCTATCAGTCCTTCCGGCCGGGCCTGGACTACATGAAACAGAAATATCCCACCAAGACGGATAAGGAATTGGAGCAGTTGCGCGCCTCGCCGGAAGGCTGGGCGCTGACTGGCGAGGCGTATGAAGACGCCAATCGCCAGCTCGGGCAGCCCATCTACTGGCATTTCTGTCTCGGCGCGTTCTTCCACCGGGTGGAGAAAAGCCTCATTCCGCAGAACGGGCTCGCACAGGCGGCGAGCGTGCTCGCCAAGCACCACGTGCAGGCCATCGGCGCGTTTACGCCGTTGGGTGCGGAGGAAGCCGGGATCGGCGCGGCGGTGAAAGCGGCAGGCGCAGAATGGAGCGTGCCCCTGGGCATGTTCCAGAAGGAAAACGTGCCCTATGAACTCTACGGTGGCAACGGGCTCGACTGGATGTGCGACAACTGGGGCCGCGTGCGCGCGCAGGATGCCGGGCTGCTGCAGATCATCACCTGGAACGACTACGGCGAGAATTCGAACATTGCGCCCGCCTACAACACGCGCTATACGCTCTATGACTTGAATGGCTATTTCATCCAATGGTGGAAGACCGGCAAAGCCCCCGTGCCCGACCATGACAAGGTCTACCTCATTTCGCGCAAGTACCCGCCCGAGGTGAAGGTCTTCCCCTTCAAGCAAGGGCCCTACCTCCCCGGCATGCTCGAAGTGGTGACTATCCTGCCAAAGGCGGCCACCATCCGCTTGCCGGGTCGCGGGGCGGAGTACGAAGCGCCCGCGGGGTTCTACCGCAAACAATTCCCCGTCACGCCCGGCCCGGTGGTGGCGGAGGTGTACCGGGGCGGTAAACTGGCGTTGCGCCTGGAAAACCCCGACCCCATCAGCGAGCGCCCCTTCCGTGAAGACAACTCCATGGACTGCTATTCGACGGAATATGCCCGGCACTGGCAGGCGGATTTCGGCGAGGCGAAACCCTTCCTCTGGAGCGAATACGGCGATGTCGATGGCGATGGCCTGCCCAACTGGTTTGAAATGTACTGGTTCGGCAAGTTCGGCGACATGTCCACCGCCGGCAACGCCGACCCCAAGGCGCTCACCCCCAGCGGCAAGACCGTGATGCAGGCGTACCAGGAGCAACTCGATCCGACGAAAAAGCCGCTCGACTATACGGAACTCCCCACGAAGGGCTTGCTGGCGTGGTACCGCGCCGACCAGGGCGTCATCGCGGATGCCAACGGCCGCATCTCCGCCTGGCAGGATCAGAGCGGTAACAAGCTGCACCTCACCGCCACGGCGGATGCCGATAAGCCACATCTGCTGGCGAAATGCTGGAACGGGCTGCCCGCGGTGGAGCTCGACGGGGTGCGCAACAGCATGCTCTGCCTGCTGCCCGACGCCGAGTGCGCTTCCATGACCGTCATCGCCGCTTTTGCCGCGCGGGCGGACGACCAGGTCTGCCGCATCCAGAACGGCGCCAATAATCGCCTGGTCTCCATCTGCACCGCCAGCAAAGCCGACCATGAAGGCGGCATCGCCGTCGGCGTGAGCAGTATCGACTACTACAAAGGCGATGTTGCGGCCGCCACCCGGCCAAGCTTCCCTCCCGGCGAACGCCCAACCGCCTTCGGCCTGGGCTTCATGGTGAACGGGAAGAACACCAACTACCGCAACTGGAACTTCACCGGCAAGGTCGCGGAAATCCTGGTCTACGTCCCCGCCCTGAGTGACGCGGACAGCAAAAAGGTCATCAGCATCCTCAAGACCAGATACCGCTTCTAACCCGAATCAGTGCTGAAGCGTTCTCGGGTAGCGTCAGGGCATGATGCCCTGGCGCTACCTTTTTATGTCTGAACCGTGATTTTTGGGATGGAAGGATTCCGTGATGATCGGTAGGCGGCAATGGTAACGCGGCATCAGCACGGAATCCTTCCATCATGCAAATCGCGGGTCAGCCCTCGACTGTTTTTTGCTAGCAACAAACGCAGGAAGCACACTAAACAATACGAGCGCTTTCTGGTTAGTATTTCCCGCTCTAGACATGGAAAGATACAAGTGTCAGTATGGAAGGTCCGAACCGGTGCGCCGGTTTGCGCCATGGCAGCACACCTGCGCATGGTGCTGATAACACGTTGGCCAACACCATGTTTGTAGCAGATACATGCATGAAGCGAGGGTAAAAGATGCAGGCATCACCAACAAACACTGCCGCCGTCACGCAGATTTTGCTCGTTGAAGATAACGCGGAACTGAATGAGTTGCTGGAAATGCTCCTCGAACAGGAGGGGTATCAGGTGACCTCCGTGCGTGACGGGGAAGCCGCCGTACGCCTGCTCGCCACCGGGCACTACGCGGTACTCCTGACGGATATGCAGCTCCCGGATATGCGCGGCGATGCCCTCATTCGACAGCTACGCGCTGCCGGCATTCGCTGCCGCACCGTGCTGATGAGTGCGCACATCGATGTCAATGCCCGCGCCGCCGCCTGTGGCGCCGACGACTATTTCGTGAAGGGCGACCCCTTCCGGCAACTCCTACACGCCGTCAGGCTTCCGGCAGGCGGTGAAGGCGATTCCCAACCATAACGGTCGCTCTGTACCGTGAGCGGGAAGACTCTCGCCCCTCGATTGAGCGCCATCGTTTCCCACCACGCCGGTGCTAAGAAATTGTCTTGAAAGTATCTGGCCAGAGTTCGCGCCGAGATTTTTCCGCCTGCCTGTGGCGGATTTTCGCCAGTGTATGAAGACATACAGACCAGGAAATTCGCCACGGGCAGGCGGAAAAAGATCAAGCGAGATCGGTCAGATACTTTTAAGACAGTTTCTAAGGAAATTACGGCGGCGCTCTCGCTATTTCGCGCATGCTTTGTTACAATGCATAATGCCTTACAGAGCCCTTAGCGCTGACAGCGCTTGTCCGGTGGGTGCGTTACATTGAGCTGGCACTTTTATCCCATTAACCAGTGTGTCTCACTGTTCGGGTGCGCATTAGCCGCCTTCATTGCGGTCAAAGCGTGGCAGCGGCGTCCGACGCCTGGCACCATCCCCACCACGTTCCTCATGCTGGCCATTTTCCTCTGGTCGTTCGTCGCGCTGATCAAGGATGCCGGTGACCTGGCCATCAAGATCTACTGTTTTCAGGTGGAGTTCATCTGTTTCGCGGCGGTCCCCATTTTGTGGTTGGCCACCTTGCTCGATTATTTGGGCCACCGCCGGCTGATGACACGACGCAACCTGCTGCTCGTCAGTATCGTGCCCGCCCTCTGTACGCTGCTCTGCTGGACGAACGCCGCGCATGGCTTCGTCTTCTCGACGAGCGAGATCGTCGTGGCCTCGGGCGTACCCTATCTGCGTCTCGCCTTCAATTGGGCCTTCTGGGTCTTTATCGGTTACGCCTACCTGCTGGCGTCGCTCGGGGTACTGGCCTGTCTGCTAACGGCACTCTCCTCCGTTACCGTCTACCGGCGGCAAGCCGTACTGCTGCTCATCAGCGGCGTGGCGCCCCTCATTGTCAGTGCGCTCGACTTTAGCTACGTCATCCTCCCGGCGTTCAGTCTCACGCCGATGGGGTTTCTTTTCACCGGGGGCGCCATGGTCTGGGGCATCTACCGGCATCAGCTCTGGGACCTGACGCCGGTGGCGTATCAAGTCATGTTCCAAACCATGCGCGACGGCATCCTGGTCATCGATCGGCAATACCGCGTGGTGGAGAGCAACGCCGCCGCCTGCGCCATGCTCGGCGTCAGCCCCCGTGCGTTAATCGGCAATTCGACGGATCTGGTGCTGCAGCATTTGCCGGGGTTTTCCACCATGCAATTGTGCGAGCGCGATATGCAGCTGGTCAGTGAGGCGCCCGGCGACGATGTGAACCGCGCGTATGACATCTGCGTCACGCCGTTGCGCCGCGAGTATGGCAAGCCGACAGGATGGCTCGTGGTGCTGCGCGATATCTCTGAGCGTAAACAACTGGAGCGGCAGTTGTACACGCTGGCCTATTACGACGCGCTCACCGAGCTGCCCAACCGTATGCTCTTGCACGACCGGCTGGAGCAAGCGCTCACGCGCAATCGCCGTGCCCACACCGGCGTCGGCGTCATCTTTCTCGACCTCGACGGCTTCAAGGAGATCAACGACAGCTACGGGCATTCCGTGGGCGATGACATCCTGCGGCAAACCGCGCAACGCCTGCGGCAGGCCGTACGTGGCCAAGATACCGTATCCCGCTTCGGCGGCGATGAATTCGTCCTCATCTTCCCCGATCTCGACAGCCGCGCCGCGCTCGGTGAGATGGCGACACGCATTCTCGCGGTCTTCGCCGACCCCTTCCTCTGGCAACAACATGCCTTCACGGTCACCCCCAGCCTCGGCCTGACCCTCGCCCCTGCGGATGGCAACAGCGTGGAAGAGTTGCTAAAAAATGCGGACATCGCCATGTACCGGGCGAAAGACAGCGGCGGCGCGTGCTACGCTCATTTCACCGATATACCTACAGCAGAGACCACACGGGTGTAGTGGTGAGAAATTAGCTGGAGCGGGACGCAGCAGTAAAGATACCCAGGCTATTGTTTCCTGCCGGGGATAGCCGGGCAATGGCCTAATGCCATTCAAATAAGCCTGCTTCTTCTGGCAAGTTTAACGTTTTTCCGATGCAGCCCGTGCCAGCAAACTGTGGGTGCGCTGTCCACCACCGTGTGCGTCTTCCCGTTGTAGGGGCCGCCCTCCGTGGCGGCCCGTGGTAGTGTTTTGGTGTCCCTTGGTCGCGTGAACGGCAAGGTGCGCCGCCTGGGCTTACCACCCGTTCCCCTCACGCCACACGGCTGCGGTCGCGATACGTGCGGGCCGCCACGGACGGCGGCCCCTACAACGGGGAGACGGGGGTGAGTGTTCCTCGTCAATACCGGCCAATACGGTGCATGCGAGCCAGCCATTTCGTCGCCTGACCGACAGAGTGGCCCCTGGTCTTCGTTGTAGCGCGCGCCCGCTGTGGCGCGCCTGTCTTGCCTGCCGCTCCGTGCGGCGAAAACGCCTCAGCGGTCCCACATTGGTGCCCGGCTCTCGTTCCGCCGCACGGATACGGTCGCACCACCGGCGCGCCACAGCGGGCGCGCGCTACAACGAAGAGCGAGTGTGTGCTGATGAGCTGCTGCAGGGCCGCAGGCCCGGAGTCGCGCGCCAGTATTGCGAAAGGCATTTCCGTGGATGTATTGTCGGCAGGCTGAGCGCGACTGCGGTCGGCTTCCAGACGGTGCTAAGGACTGTCGGCTGGGCTGGTGTCAACGTGGAACAGAGCCCTACCGGCCGTCTCCTGTTGTTTTCTATCAGGGCTACCGGCGATTCTCTTCGTACTCGCGCAACCAGCGGTCGCGGTCGTCGGCGGGGCGGTCGTTGAAGACTTCATAGCCGTCTTCGCCTTGCAGGCGGCGCATGATGGGTTCGATCTCGTTGCGCGTGGGCGGCTGCGGGGGGGTGTTGTGTTTTGGGTCGTCGTGCATGTACGGTGCTCCTCCCCGTATTATGCCGGAAAACGCTGCGGAATGCACGCCTGCGTCCTCTCGGCGACGACGGCCCGCAAAAGATTTGTGCGCGCTGCAACTCCTCTCCCACATGCACGTATATGATAATGAGTCAACGTTCATACAGCTGCAGCCCCCAGCGCAGGACTCTTTCGCTACCCTCGCCATGGCTAAGTAAGCCTCCCCATGGCGAGGGTAGCGATCCTTTTTTTTGTGGGAAACGCCTGTCGTAACGCGTTTACAGACCGCCCATGAACTCGTAGATCGCGTCGTTGATGCCCGGCAGGCCTTCGTGGCCAAAATCCGGGTAAATGATCAGGTTCTTGGGCGCGGTAATTTTGTTGTAGGCGGCGAACTGTGTGGAGGGCGGGCAGACGATGTCCATGAGGCCGACGCCCATGAGAATCTCCGCGCGGATACGCGGGGCGAGGTGCTGGTTGTCAATGTAGCCAAGTCTGGTGAAAATTTCCTCTTCACGCACGTGTTGTGGGTCATGGAAGCGGAAGAAGGCTTTCAATTCGGCATAGGCGCGCTCCGCCTGGTCCATTTCCCAAACGCGTTGATAATCGCAGAGGAAGGGGAAGATGGGCGCGGCACGTTTGACGCGCGGCTCCAACGCGGCGCAGGCCAGGGTCAGCGCGCCCCCCTGCGAGCCGCCGGTGGCGCCCACGCGCGTCGGGTCCACTTCCGGCATCTGCATGGCGATGCCGGCGAGTTGCGCGCAATCGAGAAAAACGTTACGGAAGAAGAGCTTCTCCGGGCTGTCGTCCAACCCACGGATGATATGCCCGTTCATCGTGGTGCCCTTCACGCCGCCCACGTCCTCCGAGCGCCCGCCCTGGCCGCGCACGTCGAGCGCGAAGACCGAGTAGCCGCGTGCGACATAGGCGAACTTGTCGCTCCACTCGCCGGAGTGCCCGCTATAACCGTGAAACTGCACCACCGCCGGGTGCGGCGTGGTGGCGTGCGTGGGGCGCAGATATTTGGCGTACACGCGCGCGCCGCCGACGCCGGTGAAATAGAGGTGGAAGCATTCGGCAAACGGCGCGTCGATCTGGTGCGGTACCAGTTCGAGTTGCGCGTCAAGGGCGTGCATCACCGCCAGCGAGGCATCCCAGAAGGCATCGAAATCCGTGGGGCGCGGGTTGCGTCCGGTATAGGTGTAGAGCTCTGCAAGGGGCATATCAACAAGTGGCATGACCAGGTCTCCGATATGTGTGTGATGGTTGTTTCCTTTCGCTGCCCCGGAGACCATTCCTCCCCGCCGCGAAAAGAACATACCATCGCGCCATCTGCCGGAAATTTTTCTATGCTATCATAAGGAAATAGGGGGAGGACAGTATGCCGCTGCTCAAATCGGTCCTGTATTTCTTGCTCTCCGGCGTCTGCGAGATCGGTGGCGGATACCTGGTCTGGGTGTGGCTGCGCGAGGGGAAAAGCGTTGGGTATGCCCTCGCCGGCGCGGTGCTGCTGGTGCTCTACGGCGTCGTGCCGACTTTGCAGCCGGCCAGCGCCGGGTTCGGACGCGTCTACGCCGCTTACGGCGGCATCTTCATCGCCATGTCCCTGCTCTGGGGCTGGCGCATTGATCGCGTCGCGCCCGACCGCTTCGATATCATCGGCGGAGCGGTGGCATTGCTTGGCGTGGCGATCATTATGTATATGCCGCGCGGGTGACATGCGGTTGTCTACATTGGGGATTGGGGTAGGCCGGATGCAGCCCGGCCTACCCCAATCAGCAGGATGACATTCTTGCTGGGCTACCCCCAACGCACGTGCACCGCTTCCCCGGTGGCGACGGCATCGCTGGTGAGGCCGGTCGGGTCGGCGGTCACGGTGAGTGGCAGTGGCGTGCCGTCGGCGCGCGTGGCGTGCGCGGCTGCTTGGCCGAGCACGGTGAAGGCGTGACGTAGCGCGGTCAGGCGTTCCGGTTGCCCGCCTTCGATGTCGCCCCAGCTCAGCGTACAGCCGTCCGCCGTCGGGGTGCAGGTCAGCGTCACGGCGGCGTATTCGCCGCTTTGGTGGCCCAGGTCGTCGCCGTCGTCGAGGTAGAGCGTGAACGACGTGGTGTCGCTGCCGGGGAAGACGAGCCAGGTGATGGTCTCCCAGGGGCGTTGCCCGACGTAGAGTTGCGGCTCCACCGTCGGCACAAGCGCGCCTTCGCGCACCAGCAGGTGCCCGCCACGATTCTCGGGGATGGGCAGCGCCACCTCTTGCCACTCCCCCGTCACTATAGTGTTGTGCCAAAGGTCGAACCAGCGCCCGGCGGGCAGCAGGATCTGCTCGCCCTGGTAGACGCTGGCGAGCAAGCCGTCGCCGAGGTAGAACTGCGTGAGTTGCGCGTAGGCGGCGTCCACCTCCGGGTGCTCCAGGCAGAGCGGGCGCACGATGCCGCGTCCCGTCTGCGTGGCGCGGTGGGCGAGGGAATAGTAGTAGGGCAGCAGGCGCATGCGTAGCGTCGCGTAGTCGCGGTAGAGCGCGTCGATCTCCCCGCCCTGGTACCCTGGATAGTGGAAGTACGACCAGGAATTGATGAGCGCCCAGGGGAGCAGGAAGCCCATGTGGATGCCGCTGATCTCCTTGGTGTTCATGTCGCAGGTGGCGTAGGCGTGCCCCATGATGGCGTCCTGCAGGATGCCCGTCATCGACTGCCGTCCGCCGCCGGTATCACCCGCCCAGGTGCCGGCAAAGCGCTGGAAGCCCGCCCAGCCGGCGATGGAGATGCCGAAGGCGCGCCGCCCGGTGAAGGCCTCGTAATCCAGGTGCATCTGCTTAGAACAGAGCATGAAGGCGATGTTGTGCATCTCGTCGTCATGC
>DASXVL010000106.1:0-12853 GCA_036504255.1 Armatimonadota bacterium
GGCGCTGGCGCAGAATCTCTCCGACATCGCCGCCATGGGGGGCACGCCGACGCATGCGGTCATCGCCATCGCGATTCCTCCGCAATGGACCCCTGACGATGCGCTCGCCCTGTACAGTGGCCTGTCCGAGCTGGCACGACAGACGCACACGGATATCATCGGCGGTGACACGGTGCGCTCCATCGGCCCCCTGACCTTGACGCTGACGGTCTTTGGCCGCGTGTCTCCGGCAGAGATGCTGACGCGCAGTGGGGCACGCCCAGGCGATGCGCTCTTTGTAACGGGAACGCTGGGACGCGCCGCGGCCGGATTGCGCGTATTGGATGACAGACGCCCCATCCCTCCCACCCTCGAACGCGCCGTGCATGCCCAATTACAGCCTGAGCCACGCCTCGATGCTGCGCGCGCGCTGGCGACAAGCGGCCTGGTGACGGCGATGATGGACCTGAGCGACGGCGTGGCGACGGATCTGCATCGCTTGTGCAAACAAAGCCAGGTCGGCGTGATCGTTGACGCGGAGGCGGTCCCGGTCGACCCGGTCGTGACGCTGGCATGCGCCTGGCTCGCCACGCCATCATCAACGCACGATCCACTCACACTCGCACTCACGGGTGGGGAAGATTTCGAACTACTGTTTACGGCCCCGCCCGCAGCGGAGGCCGCCTTGCGCCGCTGCATCGCTCCCCTGGCGTTGACGCGTATCGGGCATATGACCCATGCCACGGAACTCTTGTTAAGTACGGATGGGCAGACTACTCCCCTCCCCTGGGGATTCACCCATTTTTAAGCGATTCACGAGTAATCGCCCGATATCTTGTCACGTCATCGCTCCATCACCAACTTTCACCTGTCCACTTTGAGCCGGCCGCATGTCCATCTTGGCCCATAACTGAACATATCTGACGCCTCCTGGCATTATTTGCACCATGATCGTTGGGAATGTATGCCATGATGGGTTGCAAGAACCTTTCAATACATGGAGGTGTAGCATGAACATTCGCTCCTTCTTGGTAGCGACCTTTGTCATTGGGGGCAGTATGGCATTCGCCCAGGTGTGCCCGCCCGCGTCAGACTCAACGGTGTTGGTTCCTTCGCGTGATGCGCAGGCGAACTCCTATGTCCTGCCGTCCTCGACCGTTACATCAACGACGGTGGTTCCCTACGGCTCCGGCCCAATGGTCAGCACCATGCCCGGCACGGTAATGATGCCGATGCCATCAACGACGATGAGCATGGTGCCCCCGGCCAATATGAGCCCGGACACCGCGAGCATCGTCAACCAGATCATTGCGTTACGCAGCGACGTCCATGCGCTCCAGGGGCAAGTCTATGCCGCAGCGCTCGAGCTACGTGGCCAGCAACTGGTCAGCCGCGTGAATGAACTGATGGCGAATGAGATGCTCTTCCGCCAGCAGATCGCCGCGAATCCAACGCTGCCGAACGCGCAGGCTACCAGCCTGCAGCTCTCGGCGCAAGCGGATGCGTTGAACCGCGACCTGGCGTCGTTCAATCGCGAATTGAGTCTGATTCCCGCCGACCAACGTCCATACTTGGCGCAGCAGTTGAACGCCTTCACCGTGGCGTATTGGGATCCGACCATGCAGAACTTCGCGGCCTATCGCACGCAGTTCACCACCAACGCCACCGCGTATCAGCCTGCGTATGCGTCAAACGCATGGCTGCAGCCTTGGGTAGCGAACTATCAAACGTCGCTCGACAACCTGGCCGCGGCGCCGCAGAACTATGCGTCCGTGAGTTGGTGGAGTGAGACCCGAGTACTCGGCACCTCAGAGACGTATCCAGGGACGATGATGTCGCTGCCGCAAGGCGCCGTCATCTATATTCCGGCCAACACCGCGAGCACGATGGGACTTACGTCAACGGGAACGACCGGGACTATGGGGATGACGACTAGCACTGGCACGACAACTACGATGACCGGCCCGGAGACGAATCCGAACTCGCCGAATACGGCTGGGGCAACCGGTGCTACGCCGCCGAGCGCCACGGCCACCACGACTCCGGCTCCCGATACCACAACGGGGACAGGGTACTAAACAGTCATTCTGCTGCGAACATGCGGCACAAAGCGCAGACCCCGGGCTCTATCAAGAGGCCGGGGTCTCATTACCTCTCACATCATCAGCGGATCAATAAGAATTATAGCCTTCACCTCATAATCAATGCCCGTCGGTCCTGCAGGGGTGATGCTCCCGGCAGCGTAGGACCAATTGGTTTCCATGGTGCCAGTTGCCGCGTAAAACGGATTCTCCAGGATGCCGCCTGTAGGCAATTACTGCGCCTTCATTCTTCAAATAAGGCCCTTGATACGCATTGGCCGGCACGGTGGCATCCATACTGATACCTGTCAGATCGGTGAACGTACTCGGCATTTCTCCGCAGTCAATAGCGGGCGAGGGCAGTACGCAGAGTTTGCATATTCTCTTGCAGCGCGGTGTCCTTGGCCTGGCGGCCAATGTGTATGACGGGGGGAACCACGATCAAACATAGCAGCGTGATCATGGCATCACGATCAGCAATTCTATCAGGGTAAACCCGCTGTGGCGTACCGCAGATTTCCATCGTAACATACGAAGCCCCCGGCATTGCACCGAGTGTATTCCTTCGCTACCATTGGCTCTTAATGCGTTGTGAGTACTCTCATCTTCGGCTATTGTTAGCCACAGCAGACATCGTCCGGCATTTGGCGCACTCTAGGCTAGTGCCAAAAGGCTCCGAGCACACTGGCTCGGAGCCTTGGAGCAATTGCTGCGGCAATCGTTAATACGAGCTATATGCTTTACCATCAACATCAGTGCCTGTCAGCCCAGCTGGGATGACGTCACCCGAGGAATAAATCCAGTGCACATCGATGGCGGCGCTTGCATCAGCGTATGGGTTCACCGGAATCCCGCCGGAACTATCGATTACCGCGCCTTCATTTTTCAGGTAGGGACCCTTGTAAGCCGTGACAGGTAGGGTAGCGTCCGTGGTGGCGCCGGTCAGATCGGTTAGGGCAGTGGGTACGAATCCGCAATCGGCTTCATACTGTGCGATGGCGTTCCGTAAAGTGCGCAGGTTGACTTTGAGCGCAGAGTCCTTGGCCCGGCGACTGGCGCCCATCAAGCGAGGAAAGACGATCAACGCGAGGATTGCGATCACAACGATCACAATCAGTAATTCGATAAGGGTAAACCCTTTGCGGCGTGCCGCAGACATTGATGGTGACATGAGCATGCTCCTTTCCATATGCGTGTTATCCCATATTTTTAAATAAGTTTCACACGCTCACATAAAGAAACAGCAAAACGCCGGCCCCGAGCATTGCTGCCCGGGGCCGTGCTTCCATCATCAGATCGGTGTTTGCTTAATAGTCGCTATATGCCTTGCCGTCAGCATCAGTTCCCGCAGGAATGGAGCCGACCTTGACGGTCCCGGTAGAGACGCCCGTATACGCCCAACTTGTACCAGACGTCGTATACGTGCCCGTCGTGTCATACGGGTTCACCGGAATACCACCGGAGCCCGGAATGATGGCGCCTTCATCCTTCAGGTACGGCCCTTTGTACGCGCCGGCAGGAACACCAGTCTGTGAGGTGGTCGCACCAGTCAAGCTGGAGAGTGCATCCGGATAGAGTCCACAGTCGGCTTCGTACTGCGAAACAGCGTTGCGCAGGATCTGCAAGTTGGCTTTCAGGGTGGAGTCCTTGGCCTTGCGGCTGGCGCCCATCAAGCGCGGGATGACGATCAACGCGAGGATCGCGATCACGACGATCACAATCAGCAATTCAATGAGGGTAAACCCTCGGCGGCGTACCGCGAACTTGGAAAGTGACATGAGTTGTACTCCTTCTCTCTTTGGTTTGTGTACGGGGTTCGGCATACCGAAACCCTGGTAAAAACACCCGAGCCCTGTAAAGTGTGCCAGGGGACTCAGCGTTCATGTATATACTTGTAGAAACAATACGCAGTAGCGGGACAATAGTCTCACTAAACGAACCGGACAGTTGAAAAATTGCGAAACGACCCACAGGGTTCGTGATCCCGTGGGGGCATCAACCGCGGAACGACTTTCAGCTTTACGTAAAACGCTTTTCTGCTCGCTCAATCGCTATGTTTGTTATATTCCATGTTTGTCCGCAAATTATGCAGACAGAATTGCGATTTTTTTTAAATGCGTTTTTCGAGATGGGGGAGTCTGGATGGGGGAGAGATCGCTTAAGTGCAAGGGCTGACATGGTGAACAGATTCACCATGTCACCGCTAATGATATACGAGACACGAATACCCCGTTATGAGAGAGATATCGGAAGCCGCTGGGGGCTTTCCAGGTCTTCCATGATATCACCGTCAATTTTATATCCTTTGAGTACGAAATGTGTGGTGGTGCTGAGGACGGTGTCCAGCGCAGCCAATTTCGTCGTGACGAAGTTGGCGATTTCGCGAAAGTCTTTACCCTCGACTACCGCGTGCAGGTCATAGCTGCCGGAGAGTAAGTATAATGAACGCACCTCTGGAAAACGCATAATGCGCTCGGCAATGCTGTCAAAACCAAATTCCCGCTGCGGTGTCACCTTCACTTCGATGAAAGCGGTGGTGAGTTGGGCGTTCTCGGCTTTCTCCCAATCGATGACGGTTTTATATTTGCGAATGATGCCTTTGGCTTCGGCGTCGGCGACCAACTGCCGCACGTCCTCGACGGAGCGCCCACTACGTTCGGCTAACTGTTCGGCGGTTAACCGGCCATCTTGTTCTAACATGTGAAGAATATCGAGCACGTTCTGTATACCTCTCCTGTATTGTACTCGTTGCCATCGCCCGTCGCAAGGGTTTGTTGACAATGGGCCATGAGCCGTTTAGCATAAACGGTATGAGTGAACCGACCACACCGCGGCATGTCTATCTCTCGCTCGGCTCGAACCTGGGAGACCGTGACGCCTATCTGCGCGAGGCGGTCGCGCGGCTATCCACGCTGCCCGAGACGCGCGTGCTGGCGACGTCGGCGCGGTATGAGACGCCACCATGGGGCAAGATAGACCAACCGTCCTTTCTCAATATGGCCGTGATCATCGCCACAGGTCTGAGTCCGGAGGACTTGCTCACGGCAACGCAAGCCATTGAAAATGCACTGGGTCGGCAACGTGGCGAGCATTGGGGACCGCGCACAGTGGATATCGACCTGCTGCTGTATGAGGGCGAGCGACGCGATACCGCTACCCTGCGCCTCCCCCACCCCTATCTGACGCAACGACGCTTTGTGCTGGAGCCGTTGGCGGAGATTGCACCGGAATTACGCATCCAGGGAAAGACCGTGCGTGAATGGCTGGCAACCGTGGCGTGAGCCGGCACGCCGGGTCTTTCACCCTCTTGACCAGGTGCCCTCTTGCCCGGTAGGATGGGGGCCGATTTCGTTAAATGGGAGCCCGTACACATGGAGATGATTTCCGTCCACGATATTGTCCTCGATCGCAGTTTGAATCCGCGCTTGCAGGGGGTCGACCAGGAGGTCGTCGAGCATTATGCCTCCATCTTCAAAGAGGTTGTCTGGCCGCCCATTCTGGTCGATCGCGCCACGCACAAATTGCTCGATGGCTGGCATCGCGTCGAAGCGGCGAAGCGCGCCAGCGTCTATTCGCTGCCCGTCCAGTGGGTTGACGCGCAGGAAGATGAGCTCTTCCCGTTGGCGGTCAAAGCCAATTTGGGCCATGGCGTGCATCTCAACAAAGAAGAACGCTATAAAGCTATTGCGCGGATGCAACGCGAAGGTTGGGGGCATGAGCGTATCACGGGATTCCTCGGCTGCTCAATGTCGATGGTGGAAAAAACAGAAAAGGCGGAAGATCTGCGTATCAAGTTCAAAGTAGCCGATCATCCCGGTGTGATGTTGCCGACGGAGACATTGGTCGAGGTGACGCGGCTGCCGCAAGAGTATTTTGATGAGATCGCCGAACTGGCGTGCGATGTTGAGGCCACGCCCTCGGATGTGCGCCGCACGGTTCGCGCCATTAAAAAGGGCGAGGTGGAAACACCGCAAGATATTCGCCGCGTGATGACCGACCCCGAATTTGCCAAGGCCCGCCGCAACGGTGGTCCTACCCTGGATGGCGACAACTGGCTGATGACCTTTGCCACGCTGGCCGACCAGTTGGAAACGACACAAGTCAGCATCACGCCCATGGAGCGTGAAGCCGCGGCGTCGTTGTTCCGACGGATGCGCTTATGGGCCGACCGGCAATTGTCACGGCTCGGATATGAGGAAACGCCGGCGATGCTCTAGCGCGCATGGGAGGGGAAGCCGCACGGACTACGTCCATCCCCACGACGTGGAGGATGCGCCTCGCCACCAATTTCGCAGACATCGGGGGCGAAATACCGCGCGCAACCCGGCAGCAAGCCATCGGATTCGGGTATGGTATGGGTATCCCCAGCCATCGGGGACGGACAGTCAAGTCACCTTATTTTCATATCAACCACTACCAGCGAATACGCGCTGGAGCCGTAGGGACGGCATTACGCCATTGGGCGTCACCAGAAATGTTCGGGGCGAATGATTCGCCCCGAACATTTCTTTCTCTCTCCCTCACTCACCGGGTTGCCATTTCAAAAAAACGGTGGTATCATCGTAACTCTCTCGTATTAATATATTTGCGGCGTGCTACTTTTTCCTATTCACCACGCAGTTTCTCGCGGGGCTTTTTCACTGCTATCATTCCTGTCATCCCGGCAGAGTTACTCCTGTTTTTGATAGTGGTCGAGTGCCGTGGGCTGTTCTGGGCGACACCTCCCCACTTCACCCAAAACACCTAATACCAAGCTGAGGAGGCGGTCTACTCGTGCGATTTCATTGGCAAACCCTGGCAGGGCTCATGGCGATCAGTTCGGTCTGCGCAGCAGCTCATGCCGTTGGCAATGCGGATTACCTTACGGTGCGTAACCGCACGGCGTTAACGACATTGGCGGATTCCCGACGGCTCACCGACCAATTCCCGGCGCTTGCCGGACAAGTGCTGGAAATACAAGGCGTCGTCAGCGGCGTCTTCTCCGGAGATGCCAGCGCCGGATACCTGTTACGTCTTGACGAGACGCAGACCCTCATTCTCTCCGCCAAACAGGATGACCGCGATATCGCCGTCGGCAATACGCTGCGCGTGCTCGCGCGCATTCCGCCGCAGGGCACTGTGTTGCAAAGTCTGACGGTGACCCGCATGGGCGCCGACCTGGCGCGCGCCGATCTGTCCACACTACGTGTCGACAATCAAAGTGTGAGTAGCACAGCCGCCGATACGGCATTCACGGTCACACCAAACACGCAGCCGCCGACGATGACCTATTACACGGCGCCGGCATTCAGCCCGACCCCCGCCCAACCGGCGCAGTCGGCCATGGCCGACCAGCCACTGTCCAAACAGCCGGTCGTTGTCCAGCTATACGCAGCAAAGATCCACGAAATCAATGCGAACGTGGACGGAGATACGGCAATATCCATCGCGACGCACCTGCTGGCGAAGAGCGAGGCGCACAGTGTGGACCCACGCCTGGTCTTTGCCCTGGTCATGCAGGAGTCACGCTTCAACCCCAACGCCGTCTCTTCAGCCGGCGCACAGGGCTTGGGGCAACTGATGCCGGGTACCGCCTCCATGCTGGGAGTCCGCAATTCTTTCGATATCGAAGACAATCTCGAAGGCACGGTCAGTTACATCGCCGACCAACTCAATCAGTTCGGCCGGCTTTCGCTGGCGCTGGCGGCCTATAATGCGGGGCCAGGCAACGTGCGTAAATACGGCGGCGTGCCCCCCTTCCGCGAGACACAACGTTATGTGAGTGTCATCTGGCGGAATTACGCAAAATTCGCTGGCCTCAACCCGGAAACCGGAGAACAGATCGCCTCGCGGTAACGAACCCAATATCTTTTTATATGCAAACGGCGCGGCAGGAACCTATCCTGCCGCGCCGTTTGCACATACTGCCCGTTCATTCACACCGCGCTCATCATTACGCAATAGACCTCCACCATACTACAAGCAGGAGGAGAAGGTGCGTACAGTTTGGTCATACGTTCGACAGCTAGCGCACGCTCACAAGTAATTTGAATAACTATCCGCATAGACAAGAGCGCCGACGCTTTCCGCGCTTGACCTTTCCCGCGCACCGCGCGCCCAGCATGCAGGTCGGCGAGAGGCACTACCCGCTTCTCGATATCTCCGAAGCTGGATTACGTTTTCGTGTAACCGACCCGCACGCACCGTTTCAGCTCTACCAGGGTATCAAGGCGACGCTGCACTTACCCAGCCACCCCTCCCCCTCGCCTATCGTGGGCTATCTAGTACGGCAGGAAGGGCAGCAATGGGCGGTACATGTGGTCTGCGGATTGACTGCCGACCACATCGCAGCGCTGGCACGGCACATGGCGATTGCGCTCCCCGTGTTGATGCCGACGCCGGAGTATTCTGCGGCGTCGCGCCATGTCGCCTCGTTACGTCGCGCGCGCCGTTCATGCATCATCTCGACTTAGTAACCGGGAGTGGCCCAGTCCAGCGCGACCCAATACAACCCGTACGGGGCGCGAATATCATCCCAATGTCGATCTTCAATACCGCGCATTGTCCGATCGCTGTTAATCCTGGCCTTTGATCTCCAGCCATATCTCGTCGAGTTGCGCCACAGTCAGGTCTTCGACGCGCTGGCCGCGTGCATGCACGGCGGCTTCCACACGTAGAAAACGGCGCACGAAGCGGTCGTTGGCTTCGCGCATGACTTCCTCGGCGTCGAGATGCACGAAGCGGCAGAGGTTCACCGCGGCGAAGAGGATATCGCCGACCTCATGGACGAGTCGCGCGTGTGGCGCGTTGGCCACCCGTTCTTCGATGCCGGGCTGTGGGATGAGCGGATCATCGCGCAGCATGGTTGGCCGTTCCCAGCTTTCCGTAATACCGAGTTCCTGCTGCAGCTCTTCCAGCTCTTCGTGCAGTTTGAGTAGCGGACCACGGAAATCCACCCAATCGAAGCCGACGCGGGCGGCGCGCTTTTGCAGTTTCTGCGAGCGGGCGAGCGCGGGCAACGCCTGCGGGACGTCGTCGAAAATACTCTCCGTACCCTTTGCCTTGCGCTCCCCCGCCTTAATCTTCTCCCAGCTCTGCAGCACCGCGGTCGCCGAGTCGGCTTCGACCTGTCCGAAGACATGGGCATGACGGCGAATTAATTTCTCCGAGAGAGCCTGTAGCACATCGTCAAAGTCAAATATGCCTTCCTCTGCGCCCAGTTGCGCCACAAATACCAGATTGAGCAGCAGGTCACCTAATTCGTCGGCGATGGCGAACGGCTCATCTTGGTCGATGGCCTCCACCACTTCGTAGGCTTCTTCGATGATGGTGCGACGCATGCTGCGCATGTCCTGTTCGCGATCCCAAGGGCAGCCGCGTTCGCTGCGCAGCATCGCCATCAGCGCGCGCACGTCGGTAATGGTGTGCTTGCGCTGTGCCCAGGGCAAAGCCGGGACGTACAGGCTCGTCAGGTGCATGATGGCTGGCCCACGGTCCAAGTCGGCGAGCGCGAGCGTGGTTACCTGCTCATCCGTCCCAGCGCCGAGCGCGGTGAGCACGGTGACGGGGTGATCTGCCGGATACTGCTCCAGCAGCATGATCTTCAGATCGCCGGCGACCATGGCGGTATCGACCTGAAACCAAATCGTGGGCAGGGTGGGATTGATGAGCGGCATCGCGCCATGATAGAGGGCGTGTTCCTCGGGGGCGGGCGGTTCGCTCATCGGGCGCAGACGCGGGTCACGCGCGTCGGCGAGCACCATACCATCGCCGGGATCGAAGCGTACGCGGTCAAGAATCAGGTTGAGCGCCCCCAACGCGGGAAGCACGCTGACGTGCATATCGGAGCGCGTACCCGCTAGCGCCAGCAATCGCTGCACGGTCTGTTCGGCGACGAGTGGGTCACCGGGCACCGCGTAGACAACAGCGCCATGGCGCTCGGCGGCATCGACCACGCGCGCAACGACGGCGCTATACACCTGCTCAAAGGTGCCATGTGTCTCGTACAGATCGTCGCAGGCGGTGAAATGTACGTCATAACCGGGCAGTGCCTCTGCGGCGGGATGACGCGCCGTGCGCAGCAGCACGCTGGGCGCCTGACGCAACGCGTTCAGCGTCTGCAAGGACATCAATTCGATGTCCCCGGGACCGAGCCCGACAATGGTGATCTGATATGGGGGAGTCATGGGGGGATCCTATCATAGCGATGGGGGGCGCTACAACGCGCCCCCCATGGTCGGTACGGACTATTTCGCGCCGGACGCCGGAGCTGGGCCGGTGGTCACCGGACCGTTCATGCCGGGAATGTTCGGATTCGTCACTTTGCGCTGTTTGAAAAGCAGGCGTTCTTTCTCGTAATCGGTCGAATAGAACTGCAAATCAACTGTATCGAGCGCCATCGCTTCCAGTGCCCGGGATTGCGCTTCAAACTTTTTCGGATCGGCCTGCATCAAATACTGACCGGCGAGAATATTGCTGTCTGCATAGGTCGGTATTTCCGCCGGCTGCAACTCGACAAGCTGCACCATGCCGACAAGGCTTTTCTGGCCTGGGACTTTGAATGGACGGCTGCACTGTCCGCTCTGTAATCCCGCAAGGACGGCGGAGATGGCGGGATTGGTGGGCATCAGACCCGGCGCATAGAGTATGACGCGCTTGGCTTGTGCGCCATTCAATGCGAGCGCTAACGCCTTCATCAGATTCATATCGCCTGGCTGTGCGAGCAACAGCGCCGCCTCCTGCGCATGCTCCGCGCTATCGAAGCTCAGGATGCGGATGCGGTAGCGCGTCGGCAACACATAGGGCGGCTTACCGCTCTTGGCCAATGTCGCCACCGCTGCGCGCATCTCGTCATCCGTCACCAGCATCTTGACCTGCAGCACTTGCACGCGCAAGTCTTTGCGGAATTCGTCGAGGGTCAAGCCCTGACGCTCCAGGAGATCATCAAGCGTTTGCCCGCTCAGTTCCAACTGGTTCTTATTCATCCGCAGCAATTGGTCAATTTCGCTCTCACTCGCCGTTACGTTCTTCTGTTTTGCATACTCTTCGATGAGCGCGGAGATCACCAATTTCGAGATGACCGGCATGCCGGCGCGTGCTTTCAATTCATTGACGAGATCTTTTTCCCTGAACGATTGCGTACCGACAATAATGGCAGGCGAAAAATGGGGCTGAACGCCGGAAAACCAGAGGCCACCGAAGAGCAGCGTGCCCAGGAGGGTCGCCGCCAACGTGGGGTTCCGCCAATCTGCAAGAAACTGTGCCAAAGGGAGACTCCTTTCACCTGTCCGGGCGGGGGAAAATACGCGAAGCGCACGTGCCCCAGGCCACGAACCAATAGACTGTTCATCTTACCGAATGGTCATGCGCGCGTCAAGAAAACCAGACAGGAACGGCAGAGATTCTTCCGGAAACGACAGACCATTTCCCTGCTGTTATACCCCAGGACGGGTATCTTGTACCCTATCCATACGGGATGGGCCTGCGTTGTTGGCAGGGATCGTTCCGGCGAAGTCGAAAAGACTAACTATGTTTAAAGGATTTTTCACACGTGTCCGTGAGGCCTTTCGGAAGAGTGAGATCACCGACGAGCTTTACGAGGATTTGGAAGAGTCGCTCATCCTGGCGGATGTCAGCGTGCAGACCGCGACCGCATTGGTCGGCCAGTTACGTGAACACGTCCGTAAGGCCGGGCTGAAGGATGTGGACGCGGCGTACGCGCAGCTCCATGATCTTATCGCGGAGTTGCTCGCGACAAATGCCCGTCCCATCGCGGCTCCGAGCCAGCGTCCGGCCGTCATACTGGTGGTGGGCGTGAACGGCGTGGGCAAGACCACGAGCATCGCCAAACTTGCGGCGTTGCTCAAGCGGCAGGGGAGCTCAGTGCTCATGGCGGCGGGCGATACCTTCCGCGCGGCGGCCATCGAGCAGTTGCAGCACTGGGGGCAACTGTTGAACGTGGAGGTCATCGCCCACCAGATGGGGGCGGACCCGGCGGCGATTGTCTTTGACGCCATCCAGGCGGCGCGCGCGCGGCAGATTGACTACGTCATCGTCGATACCGCCGGACGCTTGCATACCAAGCGCAATCTCATGGAAGAGCTCAAGAAAATCAACCGCATTATCGAGCGCGAATTGGGCCACCCCGCCGATGAAACGCTGCTCGTACTCGACGGCACCACCGGCCAGAACGCGCTGGTACAGGCGCGTGAGTTTTACCAGGCGGTGGGCATCACCGGCCTGGTGCTGACGAAACTCGACGGCACGGCCAAAGGCGGCAACGTGCTCTCCATCGCCGCGGAAATCCCCGTCTCCATCCGCTACATCGGCACCGGCGAACGCGCCGAAGACATGAGCCCGTTCGATCCGCAGCAGTTCGCGGAGTTGATGGTGCCGCTCAAGGGCGTCTGAGCCATGATTTTTGGGATGGAATGATTGCTTGATGGGCCGTCATTGCAGGGCACGGCGGGACTCACTGTGCGCGAACCCGCAACTCGTGCCCTGAAGTGCCTTGGGTCAGCGTATCGGCCGTAGCACCGTTTGGAAGCCGCTGGAGGGCCGCAGCCCGGAGTCGCGCTCAGCATACCGCTGGTATGCAGGTCCGGGGAGGTACTGTCGGCAGGCTGAGCGCGATTCCGGTCGGATTCCAGACAGTGCTGTTGACGCCCTTCCAAATGGTGTTGCTTTTGCCGCCGGGTAGAGTAGCAAGCGCTTTAGTGAGCTCTCCAGACATGCCAACAGTGAAGCTTGACTTCTCGCCAATTTTGTATACAATATACAAAATACACTCTACTCCACAAAGGAACGCCGATGAC